>NZ_BBAD01000030.1 GCF_001311075.1 Secundilactobacillus similis DSM 23365 = JCM 2765 | reverse complement strand
CTATCATTTATTATTAAAATTTGTAATGCCTGTATTACATCTTCAACGTATACAAAATCTCTGATTTGTTTACCATCCCCAAAAACAGAAAAAAGTTCACCGTTTTTGGTTGCTTCACTAATCAAAGATAATACTCCTGAATACGGTGATTTAGGATTTTGCTTAGGTCCATACACGTTAAAAAACCTAGTGCACACTGTTGGAATCTTATATAAAATCCCATAATCAATCACAAATCGTTCCGTAGCAAACTTATCTATTGCGTACGGCGAAAGTGGATCAATGGGTGAGTTTTCTCTCTTAGGTAGCTCGGGATTATTTCCATAAACTGCGGCAGAAGAAGCAAATAGAATTTTTTTTACTTTAAGCTCTTTAACTCTAATTGTTTCAAGAATATCAATATTGGCATTCTGGTTAATTTCGTGTGTTTCCAATGGACGTTCAATTGTATCTGCAACGCTTGCCACTGCAGCCAACAAGAATATATAGTCAAATTGCCAGTCTAACAATAACTGATTCATAAATTTTTTATCAGTAATCGAATGTTCAAAAAAATGAAGATGAGTCGATTGTGGTAAGTTCTCGACATTGCCCATCGAGAGGTCATCAACTACCACAATCTCGTTATCTTCAATCAATGCATCCGTCAAATTAGACCCAATAAAACCAGCGCCACCTGTAATCAGAATTTTGCTGTTCTTTATTTTATCCAAAATTAACGAGCTCCTTCACCTGTAATAACAGTTTTAATTGTTTCAAAAAAAAACGTGTGCGTCCATTTTCAAACCGAAATGATCAATATAATAACAATCTAATTTTGCCTTCTGACCGGGATCAATATCATAACCGCCATGAACTTGAGCGTATCCGCTTAGGCCTGGCTTAATTCGTAATCGTTGCTCAAACCCCGGATATTCATGAGAGAATTCTTCAGTAAACTCTGGACGTTCTGGACGAGGCCCTATTAAACTCATTTCACCTCTCAAAACACTCAACAATTGAGGCAACTCGTCAATTCTTGTTTTACGCAAAAAATGACCTACTCGGGTTACCCTTGGATCATCCTTATCAGCACTTTGCACCATGTTTTTCAGCATCTATGTACATGGAACGTAGCTTGGTTACCTTAATATGCTTGCCCATCAATCCGACTCTAACTTGGTGATAAAATGCAGGGCCTTTAGATTCAAGTTTAACAGCAATAATTGCCACTACGACTAATGGTAAAGTAACGACAAATAGAATTAATGCAAAGCAAAAATCAAACATCGCCTTAAACGGTAAGTAACCCGAGTGCACTCTACCTTTGATTTCTTCACGATACGTTTCAATTACTTGTTCTTCGGCATGATTATTTGTGACTTCCACTTGCGGTTCCTCCCTATACTTCTTCCCTAATATCATTTAAAACAACCCGAACCGCTTTTTCTTATTACTCTTCACAGGTTCAATTCGATGCGGTGACACGGCGTCCCCATTAATAATCGCCTTCGCATTCTCTTCAAACTCGTTTGCTAATTCGCTGCCAAACTTCATCTGCAACTTACCAAAAGCCTCTCGCATCTCATATTTTCTGCCAGGTAAATCATGTGCATCCGACGCAAATAAGTAACCTTGGCCTGCTGCAATTAGCTGTTCACTAAACGCCTCAACTTTTTTGCCAAAGGTCCCAACGTAACTACTTGCGGTAATTTGAGATAAACATCCCTTTTCGAGTAACTCAAACAGTAGACTTGGATGTTTCATAATCTTAGTATTTCGCTCTGGATGTACAATAACTGGTACGATACCTCTCTGTTGTAACTGATAAACCATATCTGATGTATATGCCGGAACGTCATCGTCTGGAAATTCTAGCATTAGATATTGGCCTGATTCGTCAGCAAACAAGATATCATTCTCATCTAACGCTGTAAGTAAATCACCATTAATCCTTACTTCCTGACCAGGGAAAACAGTTAAACTTATACCATGGTCTTGTAATTCTTTTTGAAAATGTGCTGTTTGTTCTATGACCTCTGAGCGATGATTCATAAACACGCCATTCATATGATGTGGTGTTAGCAATGCATGCGTTATCCCGTTTTCGACAGCTTCTTGCGCTAATCTCAGTGAAATATCAAGGCTTTTGGATCCGTCATCCACACCTGGTAACAAGTGACAGTGTAAATCAATCATGAAATCATCCTTTCAGATTACTTTTCGTAGCCATATCCATAACCGTACCCATAACCGTTTTTAGGTGCTACATCATTCAATACATAGCCTAATAAGTTAGCATGAACCATTTCAAGCAATTCTACTGCACGTTGAACTGAGGTACGTTGTGCAACCCCCTGCCTAACTACTAAGACCACACCATCAACTCCAGCTGATAGAATCTGCGTATCTGTAACTGATAGCAAAGGAGGTACGTCAAGAATCACCATATCATACTCATTTTGAACAGTTTGCAGAAAATTCTTCATTCGATTTGAATTTAATAATTCTGCTGGATTAGGCGGTACCGGTCCACTTGTAATTACTGTTAAATTGTCAACAACGCTATCAACAGCAATTCCATGATAATCTTCATTATTTGCAAGAATCGTTGATAGACCTTGAGTATTCGTAACACCAAAAGTTGTGTGTAACGTTGGACGTCGCATATCAGCATCCACAAATAATACTTTTTTACCTTGTTGTGCCCAAGTGACCGCTGTATTGGCAGAAACTGTAGATTTACCTTCACTAACATCTGAAGACGTAAAAAGTATTGTCTTCAAAGTTTTATCAATAGATGAAAAATCAATATTAGTCCGGACTGTCCGAAATTGTTCAGCCACCACGTTTTTAGGCTCAACTGCGGTGATCAGTTTCACCCCGTTATCAATTGTATCAGTTGATAGCTTTTTCTTTTTACGAAATAACGCCATGATGTTCCTCCCTATACCCGAACTCGTTTATTTCTATTTGAAGATTGCTTTGAACTTGGTTTAACTGCTAATTTTGTACTACGCATCTTGATTGTTGCAATATGACCTAAGTTTGTTAAACCTAATGTGGTCAAAAATTCATCATCTTTAACTGTTGTGTCAGTCAACTCTTTAATAAACGCATAGCCCATACCAATCAACGCACCGATTACTAAACCAATCAACGCAATCAATTTAGTCTTAGGCGACGTTTTTTGATCCACTGGAACAGCCTTAGACACAATGGTAACGTTATTTACGCTCATCATTGTCTTGATTTTTGTCTTAAATACATTGGCGACTTGATTTGCAATTGCTGCCGCCTCTTCAGGGCTTCCACTTTTAACTGCTAACGCAAACACTTGCGAATTTTGTTGATTTGAAACTGAAATCGAACTTTGCAAATCTTCTACAGAAATATCATAAGCTTTTCCGGTAGTCTTAATCACTGCAGGTTTAGCAGCCTGTACTAACCGTTTCTTACCGGTATACGGGTTAGTCTTATAGACCGCCTTTGTCGCTTTTCGCACTACTTTTTCAGGATTAGCTAAATTGTGTTGCACTTGCTTCAAAATAACTTGATTAGTAATAATATCTTTGTATGTACTAATCATCTGAACATCAGCTTGCTGATTTTGATAAGCGAGTCCGTTATCAGCACTCTTTTTTGATTAACCAAAATTTGTGTCGTTGCTGTGTACTTCGGGGTCATTGCAAACTCTGAGATACCAAAAGCGATAATTGCAAAACCGATTGTGCTAATAATAATGAACCAGATATGTTTGCGTAAAATGCCAAACATTTGGCGTAAATCCAGGGTGCTATCCATGTTGATCCTCCGAACATTGGTTTTAAATTATGACAATATCATTAGCCATTATTTATCAGATTTAACAAAAACGCAAGGTAATCTTAAAATTTTAACCAAAATGATACATGCGTTTGTGATATTTTTTAACGTTCAGCTGGATAACATAACAGATATTTTACTCTAATTATATCATTCAGAACTACCCCACGCCGTCGATATCAGTCTCTATTTTTTTGTTTTTTTTACATAAAAAAATACTGACACTTGCATTACTGCAAGATATCAGCATTTCATCCAGTTAATAGTTAACTTGTTTTAAGTCTAAATTTGCTCTTAGTTCGTTCGATGCTCGAATTCGTTCAGTTGCAGAAACCACTTCAAATGACTGACCGCCAATCATCTGTCCTGAACCTTGAACGTGATCCGATTTAACATTTTTACCAGCATCTCGATAACTCATCGCTAATTTAATCATTTGTGACCGAGTTAAATCAGTTTGCATTTCGTCAGAGATTGCCATTAAGAAATCACTATTCAAGACAGTCTTGTACGAAATCGACTTCTTCATCAATGCTGAAATTACAAGTCTTTGTCTGGTTTGACGACCATAATCTCCTTGTGGATCTTCATGCCGCATCCGCGCAAAGTTTAATGCAGTATTACCATTCATATGAGTTGTTTTACCTTTTTTAAAGCTCGACCCATTATAGGTAAAAGTTAACGGCGAAGTAACATCTACACCACCAACTTTATTGATGGCCTTCTTTAGGCCGCCCATGTTAATCATGAAGTAGTAGTCGACAGGTACATTCAAGTACTTTTGAACTGTACTAATAGTCTCTTTAGTCCCGCCATACACATAAGCCGCATTAATCTTTGCTGGTGAATAGTTAGGGTAATCTGGTAAGTTCACTTCCATATCACGTGGAAGACTCATCATCACCGTTTTTTCGTCTTAGGGTTAATTGTCATCACGATGATCGTATCAGTCCGGCCTTTGTAACTCCGACCCAACGACCCCGTATCAGTCCCCAACAGCAAAATCGACACCGGTTTGGTTTTATCGATCACGGTGCTAGCCTTCCGCAGCTTGGGTGCGCCGGCGCTCTTGTAGATGACCTTAGAGGTTTCTGACAGTTTGTGCCAAGCGTATGCTGAGTATCCTGCAGCCCCTACAGCTAGGATAACTAAGATACCGATAATAACATTGCGGAACCGCTTGAGTCTGCGGTGGCGATGATGGTGCTTATGATGATGTTGATGCGTGTTTACATCTTTGTTTTGATCACTCATACTGCTCACTTCCCTAAACCGGCACTTCTCAACTCGAAGCACCAGCCTCCTTTACAAAATATAATAATTTCACCACTTATCTTTCCATTTAATTGGGTTGTCGTCAAGTCTGCGAGGCAATCTTTTCGAGAATTGGAACGTCAATGGGGTGTGATGGTGACGGAAGTATGTGGTCGGATATGTAGTTTATTTAATAGGAAGAAACTTAATTAATTCTTTATAATTGAGGTAGTCTGAAGGTTGTGTATCTAATGTTTTGAGGAAGTTTTAGGTTAGTGAGTTTTGGTAGTTTACGTTGTTGATTGAGTTACGCTGTTTCGGACGGTTAGTTTAGGTGTTGCTATTGCGCTATGTAAAATCTTTGCGACAATAGTTGTCGTAATGTTTCTCGCGTATTCATAGTTAGTATGGCTACTGGTAATTGTTGGGCCGATTGATTACTTAAGGTAGCTGACGATTGGTCTATTGATAAGTTTTTGGTTCAAACCGCTTTAACGAATGTGGGTAGTTTTTTAATCTCATGCTTACCGAGTATTAATGAGCCATTTAATGACGCAATGAGCACTATTACATCTTACTCCACTACTTTCCGGGATTACGTCCTGATAGTTGTGAATTTATCATGTTGTTTGGGACACGTGTCTGTGATTTAGCACTTTCGGTTATCTTCTCAATTTTGTATACTCGGCTCAAGGGGATGTGAAGGATGTCTAATAAACTGATTACTACAACACTGTCACTTGGAATTGCGTTACTCGCTGGAACTGCTAGCTTAAGTACTCCAGCTCATGCTAGTACGTGGCACCGAGGAATGCCTAAAGCGTTACGCGGAACATGGCGAGCACCACATGATAAAATTTTCCATTCAAAAATTGTTAACGGTGCCAATTATTCTCGGGTCTACTCTAATGATCCTGGCTTCTTGAACCGGACTAAGTACCGATATCTGGGCAATCACTATTACAAGGTAAGTGGGTACGAACCGATTTATAGCAAGTCCACCGAGGTTCGCTATTTCAAGTGGGTCAACCGTCATTACATTAAAACCAATAATCAATGGTCAAAGCACTACTGGATAACTTGGCGTAAGTAAATTTGCGTCGATCAATCACAACTCATTCAAGATATAAAAGGTCTGCAGCCAACTCGTCTCTAAGACGTATTGACTGCAGACCTTATTACATTAAGTTTACTTTTCCTCATGTTTTAACTTCGCATACACCCCAGCCCCAATCATCCCAGCCCAGGGCCCCAAATCAGCCATCACGATATCGCAAGCTTCTCGCGCCGTCTTCAGTGCGTGGGTGGCGACGATTTCTCTGGCGGGGGCCATTAACCGCTCCCCTGCTTGGGCAACACCGCCGCCAACGATGATCCGTTCTGGGTTATACAGGTTGATGGCGTTGGCGAGACCGTAGCCGAACTCTTCGCCGGTTTCTTGCATGACTTGTTTGGCCAGTGGGTCGCCTTCATCATAGGCTTTTGAGATCATGTGGGCGGTGAGTTGGCTGACGTCACCATTGACCCAATCAGTCATGATGGTGGTCTCGCCGGCTTCCAAGTGGTCTCTGACCGTCCACAGCATGCCCCTTGCCGACACGTAGCGGCCGAGGCAGCCCTTGTTGCCACAGGCGCACGGGCGACCGTGGTGGTGCATGCTCATGTGGCCCATTTCACCGGCGCTGTCAGAGCGCCCGTACTGCATTTTGCCCCCGGCGATAACTGCTGCGCCGAAGCCGGTGCCTAGGGTGACCATCAAGACGTCTTGCTTGCGGCGGCCGGCGCCGAACTGCCACTCGCCGTAGAGGTTGACGCGCACGTCGTTGTCGATGACGGTTTGGGTTTGGAACTCATCAGAGATCAGTTGGGCGACTGGCACGTTGGCCCAGTTGCTGAAGTTGGGCGAGAAGATGGACAGGCCCTTTTGGATATCCATCTGGCCCGGGACGCCGATACCGATGGTTTGGACGTCGTTGGCGCTGATGTGGTTTGTGATGAACAGTTGCTGGATGCCATAGCTCAAGTTGGCCATCACCGTGTCACTGTTCGTTTCGGATTCAGTTGGCACTTTCAAGCGGTCGATGACGCTCAAATCATCCGCCAACAAGCCCAGTTTAATGTTGGTGCCGCCTAAGTCGATACCAATGTACATTGTTGATCACCTCGTGAATGGAATCGGTTGCATTGATTTAGTTTGATGATACCACAACCCTGACAAAAAATATCATCGGAGGGTCGAGAATGCGGTATGCTTAACTTGTTAAATGCTGATTATTGGGGAGATTTTTGATGATGAAAACAGTTAGATTCGGGTTGATGATCACGGCACTATTGGGCGCTGGTATGATGGCACCCACTGTTGGCCACGCTGCGACTTGGCATAGTGGGACACCCAAGGTTTTGCAGGGAAAGTGGAAAACGAAGTCGTTTAGGCGGAGTCCGAATACCGTTAAGTTATCGGTTCATATTGGAAAAAGTCAAATCTTTGGTTATGAGGTCGAAACTTACCACGGACGCACGACGTTAGATAACGCCCTACCTGTAATCAATAAAGGCCACTATCGCTACTTAGGCCACCACACTTATTACATCACTGATTTAAAGTCGAACGGGATGTCTTCCGGTCACGTTAAGGTGAAGTGGTATAACCACCACACAATTAAAATTGCGGGCACGCCACACTACTATTACCGTTACTAAAACTGCCCCGTATTTTGACAAATTCAGCCAAATACCTCGTTATGTAGCTAATTACTACTTTAGTTGAATTTTTCAATCAAATTAATCGCTATCCCGGGTCTAACCCGCTATAATAGTGGTGACATTTGAGAAAAACTAGGAGGCAGCAGTCATGGCAATCACCACCAAGCAGCAGGGCGATGCAGTAACGTTGGCCGTTCCGGAACACTTCCACGTTGGCGCGGGGGTTCGCGTCGAGCCGAAGTTGCTCACGAACGGGATCTTTTATGAATTTGTACGTGACGATGATGTGTTAGACGCTGGTAGTCAGATCTTGCAGGACCTCCTGGTTGAGGGCGTACCCCGCGAACGGATGGTCAGTGAGTATAATCGGCGGAAACGCGAGGTGAACGCGACGATTCTGGCGTTGTCGCGGAAGGCGCGGGAGCAGTAAATTAGCAATTGGTTGAATGTTTGGGCGGGTTGGCTCGGACATTCTTTTTATTTTTATCAATCAGTCATCTTTAATGACAAAGGGATCCTCGAGCAAACCGCTCAAGCATCCCTTTTTTGATGACCATCTTAACTAGCACCTACTCAATCACCTGCATCAACTTCCGAAAATAATCCGCCATCAACCCCGGCAAGATTACCTGATTCTGCGGCGTCTCCATCCAAGGCCGTTCGGTACTCATCCGCGTAATCAGTCGAATAATCGACCGGCCATCCGCAAACGCCTGAACCGTGTGTACGATAGCGGCCAGTTGCGGGTCAGCTTCGATTGCGTCATGGTCGGCGATAACGGCTTCATCCAGGTCATCGATCAACCCCGCCGCGCCGTAAAACTGCGTCGCCACGGTTTGAATCGCAACGCCCCGTTCACAAGCCAAAATGTCATCCGCAAACGCCACGGTATCAAACACTGCCAAATGCATCCCTTGCACGTAGTACAGTAACGCCATCACCTGCTCCAGCGTTAACTTTTCCGTTGCCTCATCCCGTCGCACTTGTGCCTCATTGTGGACCCGAAACCAATTCACCAGTTGCCGTATCTCCGTCACACTCATCACTTCCTGCTTTTGATGGCTCTAGTGTGTCATGGCAGTCTGCGCGGTTCAAGCGAACAGGAAATGGTCTTTTTGTGACGTTTATTCGACCAAATTAGGAAATCGTGACGGTGCGATTAGTTGGTTGGGGTTGGCGGTGTTAGATCATTTTTGTTGGTGAACAATGACATTTAAAATGGGCTAAAATCAAAAATCCGAAAAATGATATAGAACCTATTGTACAATAGGTGCCATGTCATTTTTCGGATTTTTAATAAATTTATGCCGGAAATCCCGTGACTTTAGTCAGGGGATGGATAGGCCGCCGCGTCGCTGAAAGCGTCGCGGCTTTTTTGAAACAAAAAATAAAAAATCATGTCATTATTATCAATATTATTAATTGAATCAATTGGTTGAAAAAGTTCAAATAATGAGTAGTTTCGCATTTCATTCACCCTGAAAATAAATTATATCTTAAAAGTAATAAAGAATATTATTTATTGCTAATTCTTGATATACTCAATTTATACCAGATTGGGGGGGTGAAAAAACATGAAATCAATGAGTAAATTGGCGTATCATTACGGCTTAAAAGTGCGCATCTATCCCAGTGATGAACAAAAACAAATCATCAAAGTTAACTCAGACGCTAGTCGGTTCATTTACAATCAAATGGTGGGAATCAACCAAGAAATTCATCAACTAAAGCGCGTTAATTTGCCCATTGATACCGTTCAAACGCGGTTGGCGCAACTTGAAAAACGGCGTAATGCTCGTGAACTTACGAATCATTTCGGCTTTTTAGCGGATTCGCGGATCGATAGTTTAGCCAAAGCCAATGCCATTAAGAACTATCAAAAAGCTTGGCAGCAGTTTTTGAAGGTCCATCATACCGGTATACCGAAGTTTCATCGCAAGAGCGCGGTTTGGCAATATCAAACGAACTGTCAGTATCCTGGTCAAACAGTAGCCAGGTTGACTAATGGGACCGTTCGTTTTAACAATACTAACCAGCTAATCGTTCCCAAACTGGGTAAACTGCGGATTCGTGGTTCTCACAAGCGCCTTTTGAAGCGCTTATTAGACACTCGAATCGGTACGGTCACAATTATGAAAGATGCTTCTGACCGATTCTATTTAGCGATGCAGTTAGCTTCTGACTGGCCATTCGTGACCTATCAGGAATCGCAATCAGGGTCAGTAGGAATTGATTTGAATCTCAAAAACTTCTTAACCGATAGTAACGGGAAGACGGTCGCTAATCCACGGCACTATCGAAACAGTAAAAAACGGTTAGCCAAGGAACAACGTACCCTCTCCCGGCGAGCACGTCGGGCTAAACGCGAACATCGCTCATTGAAGAACAGTCAAAACTATCAAAAACAACGGCGCTTAGTTGCCCAGTTGCATGATAAAGTACGGACACAACGACAGCACTTTCTTCATCAACTCTCCACTACACTGATCAAAAGTCACGATCTAGTGGTGGCCGAAGAGTTGCGGAGTAAGAACTTGTTGAAGAACCACGCTTTAGCGATGAGTATCAGTGATGTTGGCTGGCGAACCTTTTTAGGGATGCTGACTTATAAAGCAGATTTATATGGCACGACTTTTGTGACCGTTGATCCACGCAATACAACGCAGACTTGTTCTAAATGTGCGTTTGTAATGGGTACTGAAAGTACTAAGAAGTTGACCCTAGATCAACGGAAATGGCAATGCCCTAGTTGCCAAACAAATCATATTCGTGATTGGAACGCTGCGCAAAATATCCTGGATAAAGGACTCAAGAAGCTCAAATTAGCCTGAGTCAAGGCGGTTCCTATGGCAACCTGGGAACCTAAACGGCGTTGGTAATTAGATGACCTCCACTTAGTAACCGATGGGTAACTAAGCGCGTTATCCGTATCTACGCAAATTGTGGTTCGAAACCAAAGTAACAACCGTCAAAGTGGTTTTGGCTCACAAGCCCCTGACTTTAGTCGGGGGGTGGTTGACCTTTTCACTTCTATTGATAATCGCTTAACACTCGCACCCATCACCAAAACCCTTCGGCAAGCAGTCACACTCAACGCTCTCCGGCGCACTGGCGGCCTTTTTCGCCAACAGGTCCTGCAACGCCGCAATATCACTTTGGGTCAGCGTGGTGTGATCCACCAAGTGCAACAGCGTCTGGCCCTTCTTCATGGCACACAGGTGATCGAACAGTTGCTGTGAGCTGTCGTCCATGGCGTCGATTTCGCTGATGGTGGCGCGGTAGATGAAGCGCCGATCTTCTTTTTCGGTGGTGAGTAGGCCCTTGTTGACCAGCCGGCGTAATAGCGTCTTGACCGTGGAATCGGACCAGTCGCGTTTCGCCTGCAGCATGTCGATCAGGTCGCGGCTGACGATGGCGCCCTTCGTCCAGACGATGCGCATTAATTCCCACTCAGCTGGGGTGATCTCGGGGATGTTTTTAGTAATCGTTTCGCTCACGATGTGGCCTCCGTTTACAATTGTAGTTTCTACGTTTAGTTTATCAGGTTTTGGGTCGCTGTCAATTAGAGTGTTTCGGTGGTGTCTACCATTAATTTTACGCCCAGTTCGATTTTTCGCAATAACAATCGCGCATTTTGACTATCAAATCAAACTCCAAAACTGCCCCATTTTCGAACAGTTGCACGGTATTTTCCCAACTCCCGTCAAACCAAGTCGCCTTGATTGTCACCGCCGCGCCAGCCCGTATAATGGGGATTGATTGATGTCCCTTTGGTTTTGACTTGGAGGAGGAAATCAAAATGGTAAAAGTTGGTATCAACGGTTTTGGTCGCATCGGCCGCCTAGTGTTGCGCCGGATTCTAGAACTCAACGATCCGGAAATCGAAGTGGTAGCCATCAACGACCTAACAACGCCATCCATGTTGGCGTATTTGTTCAAATACGATACGACCCACGGCACCGTCCCCTACGCCGTTTCGGCGACTGAGGACTCGCTGGTGATCGACGGCACCGCGTACCGGGTCTACGCCGAACGTGACGCCCGCGATATCCCGTGGGTCGGCACTAACGGCGTGGAAATCGTGCTGGAATGTACCGGGTTCTACACCTCGGCGGATAAATCACAGGCCCACTTGGACGCCGGTGCCAAGAAGGTGCTGATCTCCGCTCCCGCTGGCCCGATGAAGACCATCGTCTACAACGTGAACCACGACACGATCACGGCAGACGACCAAATCATCTCGGCAGGATCCTGCACCACCAACGCGTTAGCCCCAATGGCCGCCGCGTTGAATCAGGAGTTCGGCTTGGAAGTCGGTACCATGACGGTGATCCACGCCTTCACCAGCTCCCAGATGATCCTAGATGGGCCTAAGGGCAGCAAGCTCCGCCCTAACCGGACCGCTTCAGCGAACACGATTCCCCATTCCACCGGGGCAGCCAAGGCGATTGGCTTAGTGATTCCCGAACTGGACGGGCACTTACAAGGCCACGCGCAACGGGTAGCGGTCATCGACGGTTCGGTGTGCGAACTGGTTTCCGTATTGGGCACCAAGGGCGTCACCGCTGACCAAGTCAACGCCGCCATCCGCGGGCACGCCAACACGCCATCGTTTGGCTGGAACGAAGACAGCATCGTGTCCTCCGACATCATCGGCGACACGCACGGGGGCGTCTTTGATCCAACCTTGACGGAAGTCACCACCAACGGCGACTTCCAAGTGGTGAAGACCGCCACTTGGTTTGATAACGAGTACGGGTTTGTTTGTAACATGGTGCGGACGGCTAAGGCGTTGGCCGAAGCTTAGTTTGGACTGGATTTAGCTTAAAAATACTTGATTCTCAACTACCAAAAACCGCGTGACTGCCACTTGGCTGCCATGCGATTTTTTGTGTGCGTCTATAACGTTGACCGACGCAACCACGCTGCGCCCGCTAAGCTGACCAGCATCAGTAATAGGCCGCCTAATAGCGCTACAACTGATTGGCTGTCGCTCGCCTGTGGTAAGGTTGCCGCAGATTGTGCTGGGGCTGCCTGCGTTGGCGTTGACTGAGTTACTGGCTCAGTTGCCGTTGCGGGTTGCACCGTTCGCTTGGCCCCACTAGTCGCTGATACCGGGAACCATTCACGCTCACTGGTTGTGGTGAGTGGTGATTCGGGCACCGTTGATGGTGATGGCACGTCAGGCGTGTGTGGTGTTTCTGGTTCGGTGGGTGTGACTGGTGTTTCTGGTGTCACTGGTGTTTCTGGAACGTTGGGCGTTCTTGGTTCCTCCGGCGTGGTTGGCGTCTCGGGAACGTTTGGTGTGACTGGCGTCTCCGGTGTCGTTGGGGTTTCCGGCGTCACCGGCGTGTCAGGCACGATTGGCGTCTTTGGTTCTTCGGGAACGTTGGGCTCCTCCGGCACGTTTGGCGTCTTCGGGGTTTTTGGTTCCTTTGGTTCGTTGGGCGTCTTGGGATCCTTAGGCTCGTTTGGCGTTTTCGGTTCTTTAGGTTCCTCGGGAACGTTGTAATCGTTCACGATGGTGGCCTGACCGTTAACGACCTGCGCGAAGCCGCCATTTTCAGCGGTGTAGCCATCAACATGGGCTTCTTGG
Organism: Secundilactobacillus similis DSM 23365 = JCM 2765; assembly: GCF_001311075.1. GTDB lineage: Bacteria > Bacillota > Bacilli > Lactobacillales > Lactobacillaceae > Secundilactobacillus > Secundilactobacillus similis. Next base: position 21,523 of record NZ_BBAD01000030.1, on the reverse strand, counting down.
ACCGTGTAGACGATTAGCTCATCGTCAGCCGTCGTCACCGCCAAATCCGTAAATTGACCCACGTACGTTGGTCCTTAGTCAGCGTTAACTGCTTCGTTGCCATCTGGTTCGCTAACAGGGTCACCGTCACGCTTGGCGTTTGTACGTCAGCGGGAACGTTGTGCCACTGTTTAATGACCGTGATCTCAGTCGTTGGCTTCACTGGTGGTTCAACCGGCACGTTGTAGTCGTTGATCAGCAGTGCGTGACCGTTGACGACTGGCGCTACCCCGTTATTTTCAGCGGTGTAACCCTCGACTGGCGTGGTTTCGTGAACCGAATAAATAATGGCATTGCCAGTCGCATCCGTGACGGCTAAATTCGTAAAGATGCCAGTATAGCCGTTGAGCGGTGTCAACATGATCGTCTGGTTGGTTGACTCACCGCCCGCATACAGTGTTGCGGCAACGTCAGGCGTCTGCACGTTAGCTGGGACGTTTTGCCACTGCTTGGTCACGGTAATCGTCGTGGTGGGCGTCTTTTTATTGAAGACGTTGACGAGAATCCCGTGATCATCGGCTTTACGGTCGATGGTGACTGAATAACTCTGACCGTCACCCAGTAGCGTGCCGGCGACATCCGCCAGCATCACTGGGTCGTAACCAGCTACCGACTGCATTTCCTGAACTAGGTAGTGCCCGCTTCGTAGTACCGGTGTCTCGGCGATACCGTTGGCGTCCGTGACGAGGTGCGCCACCACGTGGTCGTTGGTATCGGTAATGTTAAATACCACCCCGGCTAATGCTGGATAATTGCCTGCGTCATCAACGGCCGTAGCCGCCTTCTGGATCCGAATGACGCCCTTAGCCAACGTGAGTTCCACGCGGCTGCTGGTGCTGTCATATAGGATCTTGTAGTTTTTAGATGGGCTGCTTTGACCATCATGAACCAAAATTGCCGTGTTCGACAACTGTTGGTCCACGTCGGCCAGCTCGTGCATCAAGAACTCCACGTGGAGGCCAGCGATGCCAGAGCCCGCCGTTGCAGCTAACAGGTTCTGATAGCCAGCTAACGTTTGTTGCAGATCCGCCGCACCGGTTGGAAAATCGGTTTGAATCTGAGCTTCAGGCGTTTCCTCAGCTGTGGTAGCCAAGTGGAGTTGGTTGCCGGTCGCTGTTGGGGACCCTAAGTCGCCGAGGTTCATGACGAAGGTGATTTGACCTGCTTGGTAGGCTTGGTCAAACAAACTGCCATCACTGGCATGTTTGAAATAACCATATGACCCAAGGTGTTGCTTGATGTAACTACCGAACTGACTGAACGTCACGTCCGCTTCGGCGATGTGGTTGGCTGCGGCCACTTGAGCCACTGTCACCTCGTCGCCAATGCTAACTTCGAGGCGTGGGCCGTAGGTATTTAACACCTTCCCATCAGCGTCCCGGTAGTAGATTGGCACCATGACCCGCGGTGTTGAACGCGTCGACACCGTTTGGCCGAGCGTCAGGTTATCGTAGATCATGGTGTTGGTCATCGCGTGCGTCGTGGTCCCCTCACCCAGCGCCTCCGCGATTGCATCGGTGTTGATGTCGAGGATCCAGTTCACATCACACGTTGGCCCGCCATCGTAATCGGGCACTTGGAACCCCTGCTTGGAAATGAGTTCTTTCGTGGCAACGTATGGATTAGCGGTCGTCTCTCGACTGGGCCGAGGCTTCACTTGAATGTCCGTTACGCCACCGGTTTTGGTCGCCACGTCCAAATTACCGATTTGCGCTAGGCCGTGCACTTCGATGTCCCCTGTTAGCGCACTGACTTGCCGATTTCGGGCAAGAAAGTCGTTGAAGGTCACTTGAAATGCTTTCTCGGTCGTTACCGATGATAGCTGATACGCTCCCACCACCTGGTCTTCGTGGATCAAATCATGGACGGTCGTATCACTGGTGATCAGGTTATCAGGTAATGCCACCTTAAAGTAATCCCCAGCCTGAATGTCATCCACCAAGTCGACCGGAACCTCAAAATGCGACATCACCTTGATACTTTCCTGATCGTAGATGTCGGATTGGTACGTCTCATCGATGGGGTTACCGTAGCCATCGTAGAGTTGTTGGCTCACTTTGACTTGAGTAGTTACATCATTACCCGGGTTATATGTGGGTGTTACTGTGGGTTGGCGCTCCGGTTCAGGGGTCGGCGCATTTGACGGTTGTGCCGTTGTTGGTGCTGGTGCTTCGGTTTGAACCGGTTTGGTCGCGCTCGTCGGTACTGATTGATCGCCAGTTTCCTGTGATGCAGGGGTTGGCTGGTCAACCACACTTTCCGAGGTTGTACTTAAAACTTGAGTGTCCGCCGGCGTTGACTTCGTTGCCGTTACTGGCGCAAGATTGTCAGGGGTTGTTGCTGCGGCCGAGGCACTAACTGCCATCAGTCCCCACACAAAGAACCCCACCATCAGTCCAATCAGTAGGAACACTCGTTGATTAATTTGAATGACCTTTTTCGTTTGATTTCACCTCCTAACATCATTGAGTTGATTCAAGTTAAACAATGCGAAGAAAATTTGCTTATTGAAAGATAAGTTTTCTTCGTTCACGTATTATAGCATACCAATTTGAGACTTTTAACCCAAATTGCTTTACATGTCAAAATAATGCTGAATGAGCACAATTTTTTGAAACGTGGTGCATATTTGTTCAAATTATTGCCGATTGTCATGAGAATTAGCAGTTAATCATTAAAAATCACTCATTTATCGTATGAATATGCATAACGGTGGTTGCGCTTTCAATATAAAAACGTTCGAGTACCAATCACATCACTCGAACGTTACATCTATTATTAATCATCATTTTCAGCCAGTCACCATGGCCACGCACTTCATCCCTGAAACGTTGACCACTCATACGGGTGCAAAAACAAGTTATTTTCCCCCGGCACTTCCCGCTTCACCGACTCGGCCGCCAACTGCAGGCGGTACTGATAGTCCAGATTCAACAACGTCCGCGCAGAAAGCCCCGTGACCCGTTCGACGCGAAACGCCAGCTGCGGGGTCAGGTACGCTTTGTGGTTCAACACCTCTGAAACGTGCTTTTGCGTCACCCCGATGCGCTCGGCCAGATCCTGTTGCGTGATCTGATAGTAGGCCATCGTCTCCTCCAGCATGGCCGCTGCCGAGAGGTACTGATTCGATTGGTTGCCATAATTATAACTATGCTCAGTCATGGTTGTCCCCCTACACTAATCTTCGCTTACCCCTATTCTACAACATAAAAGTGCCCAGCCTCAACCGTCAGTTGAAGCCGGGCACTTTTAAATTGGTCTACCGGTGTGTGAAATGCAAAGTTGAGATGTCATAACCCACGTACAAATTGCGACTGTTTTTGAAATTCAGGCCAATCGATTCAGCGGTACCGTTGACTGAAATCGTGCCGTACTTGTGCCCCTTATTATGAACGTAGCGGTACTTGATGTAGTGGCCGTAACCTGGTACATCCGTGAAGTAGGCGTAGTGCGCGTAGGTTTTCAACACCATCCGCTGGTGGAACGGTTTATAACTATACCGCCAAACATGCCGGTACGCTTTCGGCAACGTGACCATTTTAGCCTGCGCCACTGGTTCGTGTGCTGGCACGATCGCCGTTACCGCCATGGCTGATACCAGCGTTAACCCCATGATCCCTAACTTGATTCCTGTTCTCATCTGAATTGCCCCCACAATCGTCTTAGAATGACTACATCATACCACCATTCGCTAATCGTGATGCGTGGTAATCGGTTACTTGCGGGTTAATCACGTTTTCGCAGTACGGTTGCTGCCAACCAAGTTGCACCTAATAGCAATATTCCCACCAATGCGGATATGCCCGACCGTTCATCCGTTTGTGGTAAGGTCATTGGCGTGGTGACCTGTACATGACCATCGGCGGTCGGTACGAGCTTGTTCTGGGTTGCCGGTTGCGTTCTGGTGGCAGTTGCTGTTCCCTGCGCCTGTGCATCCTCAGTGGTGGTTGTGGCTAGTTCTGATGCTGAGTCCGGTTGCGCGTCCGTTTCACGATTAGCGGTCGCGTTCTCAATTGGTTGCGGAGCGCTTGGTTCAGCACTCGTCATTGACTGGTTGGCGACTTCCGTCTGGTTGGTTGCGGTTGCAGTTGGCGTCGTTAAAGTCGCTGGCGCCGAAGCCGTTACTGCTACGTTCCCGTCTGTCAGCACGACAGCCGACGTTTCCGGCACTGCCTCATAAATCAACGTCAATGCCATCGCATCACCCTGATACGTGCCAGTCGTTTCGGCGCTCTGCCCCGGCGCTAACTGATAGCCCGCAATTATTGGCGCGGTCACTGTTAGCGGCTGACCAACCTGCCCCGTTTGCGTTGCCTCGGGCGCAAGTGCCTTCCCAGACCCATCCACATAACGGACCGTTAATTGGCTATCACCTTGATCATCCGCCACCAAAGTGGACACCGCCGGCAGCACCTTGATCGTCACGTTATCCGTGTCATCCGCCGCAAACTGGTAAGTCACCTGTTTCGCTTGACCCGGTGCCAGCAAATACCCAGCCGGCACGCTGACTTGATAGTCGCCCGTTTCGGCCATCATTCCGGTCAAGTCAGCGGTTTTCACCACGGTATTTGACACTTGATCCACGTAATTGACTGTCAGCGTTTCTGGTAGCGGGCGGACGGTGTAGATCATCATGTTTTGGGTGTTGAGTGGCATGGGTGAGCCGACCTTGATTTTTGATAGGGTGTTGATATTGGCTTGGTTCACCGTATATTGGTTACCGTCTTGAACGGCACTTCGCTTCATTATTTCTTCGTAATCCTGCTTCGAAAATACTGGATCGGTCACCTCAACGACCCCAGTTGATTGATTGACTATATACTGCGTTACCGTCATGTCATCAGTCGCTTTGTCCACCGTGAACACGCCGTACCGACCGGTACTTTCGAACGCTTCGATCAACGCGACCTTGGTAACCTCGTATCCATCGGGAACCGTGACCGTATTGGGTTCAAATGATTCCGCTTTGATTTCGGTAATCTCGGTCAGTCTTGCTGGCGCAAAGACCGCATCCAATTGGTATAACGTGTCCGTTTGCGCTAATACATCCCCCGTTTCGGTTTGCACGATGCTGCTAACGTGATCGGTCAAGTGAGCGTTTTCTAGCCGCGGCATCAACAGCACATCGATGTTTTGAGCCCCGTAACCAAACGTGTATGGGACATCGGCGGCCTGCCCATCAGCTAAAATGATATCCGGTGGCGTCACCACGGTGTAGACGCCGCTTTCGCCAATCGTGCCACGCAACGTTTTCGCTGCTAAATAACTGCGGCCGGTCTCAGCATCGAGAAAAAAGAGGTTGATTGGCTCAGTGAATGGATTTGGTACCGCAACATACGTATCGGCATCCGCTGCATCACCAGAGTACACGGTATTTAAAAACTGCTTTCCAGTTGGTTCACCCAGCGTCCCCTCACCGAGACCAATCCAGAAACTAGCCTCCGTTTGCGTACCATCTTTTTTCAGAATAGTCGTTGGCATCTCAACCGGTAGTGAAAATTGCGGCCCAAGGTCGAGCTCGGATAATCCCGTTAACCGAAACATATCCGCGTACGCCGTGACCTTGCTGGTATCCCAAGTCGACAGGTCCAGCGTTGACAGAGAAGTATCGCCCTCAAACATCCCCGTCATATCCGTTGTGTCACTGGCAATCAGCTTATCAGCGCCATCAATCGTCGTCACATCATCTAACCCCGCAAACAAGTACGACGCATTCTCCGGCAAATAAATCGGCTCGTCAATCACGATTTTATCAAATGCATCCCGGTAATCAAACCACGGTGAGGCGTTAGTCAACGTCACCGTTTTACCATCCCGGCGGCCAGCGTCTGTGGGGTCACCGTAGTGTTGTCCTTGCCTAATAAGGCCTCCCCGTAAATGTGCAGAGTGTGGTCGTCCTTGATCACCCAGTTGGTATCACCGTACATTCCCTTAGCCACTTCATCCGCCGCCAAGCCCTCGGTATCAATTGAAAAGGACTTGGGAAGTGTCAGCACGGCACCGGGTTGGGCTGCGGCCACTGCCGTTACTTTTTGGGGTTGGCCTAGCGTTTGGTAGGTTGCCGTTGCCACCTTCTTGGCGGTTGCAAAGGCGGTGCTGTCTGCCGCGCCTAAATCGGTAACTTGCGGTGTGGCGGTAACAGCTGATTGATTAGTCGTGGTGGTCGATACAGCCGTTTTTTCAATTGATATACCCCATGAACTATCTGATTGACCGATACCCATCGCTGAGTCGGCTGCCATGGTCGGTTGACTTGCGTTCACTGTTTCGGTAACTTCGGCGTCCGTTTCTGACGCTGGCTCAGCGGTCGTATCCGAAACTACCGGAACCGACTGAGTATCAGTTGCCGCCGTGGCGCTTGCTGGTGCTACCGTTGCCTCATTGTTACTCACATTAGTCGCTTCGGTTGTCAACGTCACTTGCTTAGGCGCCGCTGTCGTCCCGCTGACCTGTGATGACACATCAGACTGGTTCGTTGACTCAGTCGCCGCCCGCGCCGTTTGCCCACTCAACACCAAACCGCCCCAAGCCAAGCCCACCGTGGTGCCCATCACCAACCAGTGACGGCCTTTCTTGTACAGCTTGAACCGAGTCTTCGCCGCACCAGTAATTCGCTTTTTCATCGTGATCTCCTCCATTTAACTGTGCATGACCACCGCCAACAGCGTTCCCCCACTCTTGACGGTTTGCTTACGCCCGATTTTAACACATTTATGCCGTCAAATATTGCCAATGTTTAATTTTTGTAAAGTCGCGACAGTCATAGTCACATTGTGCCAATTATGAGGGTGTCACGACAATCATGCGAATTTAATTGAACCGTTACCATTTTGAATTATGACTGATAACTGGTGCTTATGACGGGAAAGTTGATTGGCCACTTAACTACTAATCAAATGACGTTAAATCACCCATAAGCATGGGATTTTGAGCCATAGTCGATTCGACTTCTGTTTTCGGCTTTAGTTATCAGATGATCATTAATAACTTGAATAACGTCGCCCACCAACTTAGTGCTCAGCCCAAGGTCAACATCGGTTTTCTCATTTTTAAACACCCAAGACCCGACATCAACGTTTCATCCGCAACGTTTACAACGCAACTTTTATTCAGTGGTTGAATCTACATTCATTCGCGAACGAACTGATTATCTATTTTTCGATTATTTCTGAATTATTCATGTGAGCATTCATTTCTTGTTTTATCAGTCGTTCAGGTGATACAGCACTAATTCAGCGACTTCTCGCAAACCTAACATGGCAATGTTAGCAGTTTGATAAATTTAAATAAACATTCATTTTTACTTGACGAACTGAATATAAACCGTTACATTAGATTAAAATGAGTATTTAATTAGAACGTGATTGGTTTACTCATTTTTCGCACGATGCACAATTGAGAAAGTTAGGTGATTTCATTCATGACTCAAACGTATCAACGTGACTTGACAGTAACCGGGCATACATATCACTACTATGACATTGCCGCCTACCTCGCCGACCAGGGCAAGACCCTTGGCGAGCTTCCATACACGATTCGCATTCTTTTAGAAGAAACCCTGCGACATGCCGACTTGGCACCCGAAACCCAACCGAATCTTGGCGCCTTCCTTGACTGGGATACTCACCACGACCAAGACGTGGCGCACCAACCGGAACGGGTAATTTTACAAGACTTCACCGGTGTGCCAGCCTTAGTTGACCTGGCCGCCATGCGCGACGCCGTAGCTAAAGCGGGCGGCGACGTTCGCAAGATCAATCCCGAAGTCCCCGTTCACTTAGTCATCGACCATTCCGTGCAAGTTGACCGGTTTGGCAACGACACCGCCTTCGCCTACAACGTGAAGCGCGAGTTTGAACGTAATCAGGAACGCTACACCTTCCTAAAATGGGCGCAAAACAGCTTTGATAACCTCACCGTGATTCCACCTGACACTGGGATCATTCACCAGGTCAACTTGGAATATCTCGCCGATGTCATCCGCACCAAGCAACTTCCCGATGGCAGCGACGTGGCCTTCCCCGACACCTTAGTCGGCACCGACTCCCACACCACCATGATCAACGGGCTGGGCGTCCTCGGCTGGGGCGTTGGCGGTATCGAAGCCGAAGCCAGCATGTTAGGTGAAGCGACCTACATGCCATTGCCAAAGGTCGTCGGCGTCAAACTTACCGGCCACCTCAACAAGGGCGTCACCGCCACCGACTTAGCCTTAACGCTGACCCACCTGTTACGTGAGCACAACGTGGTTGGCAAATTCGTGGAATTCTACGGCAGCGGTCTCGCCACCCTTCCACTGGCTTACCGGGCCACGGTTGCCAACATGGCACCCGAATACGGCGCTACCTGCGGGTATTTCCCAATCGACGACCAAACGATTGCCTACCTGAAGTTGACCAACCGGCCACAAGCCACCATCGACCGGGTCGTGGCCTACGCCAAGGCTAACGGCTTCTTCTACGATGACAGCGAACCGCGGCAGTACACCGAAACCGAAGAACTGGACCTCAGCACAGTGGTCAGCACCGTTGCCGGACCAAACCGGCCACAGGATTCCGTTAAATTAGCGGACCTGCCCGCACAGTTTGCCAGTCGCCGCAACTTACCCGCCTACCCCGTTACGGTTGGCGGTAACCAGTTCGACCTCCACGTGGGGTCACTGGGCATCGCCGCCATTACCAGTTGTACGAACACCTCGAACCCGCAAGTGCTGATTGCGGCAGGCTTGATTGCCAAGAAGGCCGTTGAGCTGGGCTTGAAGGTCCCCGCCTACGTGAAGACGTCGCTGGCGCCTGGTTCGCGAGTCGTTACCGAGTATTTGAAGGCTGCGGGCTTGCAAGACTACTTAAACCAAATCGGCTTTAACCTCGTGGGTTACGGCTGTACCACTTGTATCGGCAACTCCGGGCAACTCGTCGACGAAGTTCAAACTGCCGTAAGCGAGAACCCGTTCCCCATTGCCGCCGTTGAAAGTGGTAACCGGAACTTTGAAGGCCGGGTCAACCCACTGGTCAAAGACACCTACTTGGCCTCACCACCACTGGTCGTCATCTACGCGTTAGCCGGTACCTTGGACATCGACCTCACCACCCAACCGGTGGGCACCAGCACCGATGGCAAGCCGGTTTACTTAACCGACCTGTGGCCAGATGACGCCGAAGTGGCCGACTTAACGCAACGTTACCTGAAACCGGAACAATTTAGCGACAACTATGGCAAGATTCTCGACCAAAACGCCACTTGGAACGCCCTGTCCGCCCCAACGTCTGAAACCTACGACTGGGACGCCAAGTCGACCTACATCGCCTCACCACCATTCTTCGGTCAAACCGACCGGCAACTGAGCGGTCTGCGCGTGCTCGCCAAACTCGGCGACTCCATTACCACCGACCACATCAGTCCTGCCGCTTCATTGCTTCGAAATCGCCCGCTGGCATCTACTTGAAGGCCCACGGTATCGAACCAAAGTCCTTCAACTCCTACGGCTCGCGTCGGGGCAACCACGAGGTCATGATGCGCGGCACCCTCGCCAACATCCGCCTGCAAAACCAACTGACCCCGGATAAGGTCGGCGGGTTTACTAAATACTTCCCAACGGATGAAACAACCACCATCTACGACGCCGCCATGGCTTACCAAAAAGCTGGCACTGGCTTAGTCGTCCTCGCCGGCAAAGACTACGGCATGGGCTCATCCCGTGACTGGGCCGCTAAGGGGGTCAAGTTGCTGGGTGTGAAAGCCATCATCGCTGAAAGCTTCGAGCGGATCCACCGGGCCAACCTGGTCATGATGGGGATCGCCCCACTTGAGTATTTGCCAGGGGACACCGCTGAATCATTGGGCTTGAACGGCACCGAAACGTTTGCGATCGAACTCGATGGTCAAACCGCCCACGTAACTGCCACTGCTGGCGACCGAGTGGTTAAATTCGATACCCGGCTCCGGTTCGATACGCCAACTGACCGCATTTACTACCAAAACGATGGCATCATGCCACTGATCGTCAAAAACAAACTTGCTGAATAGCATCCGTCACAGAATCAAGAGGTGATTCATATGACTCAAACTTTACCAAAGGGACTGGCTGGCGTCGTCATCGATACCACCAAGATCAGCTCCACTAAAAACGCCCACCTCACTTACGCGGCTACCCAATTGAAGAACTGCAACACGCGCCATTTGAAGAAGTGGTCTTCCTGTTGTGGCATACCCGGTTACCAGAACCAGATGAACTGGCGACTTTTCGCCAACAACTCGTGACCAACATGCAGTTGCCAAACGAAACGGTGCGCTTGATCACTGAAATTGCGAAAGAACCTCAGCACCCCATGAGTATCCTGCGCACCACGACCTCACTGTTAGGCACCACCAACAACGTGGACCGCGATACGCCGACCAAAATCTTGGCGAAAATGCTGACAGCGATTGCGGCCATCATCCGCATCCGCGACGGCTTGCCACTACTGCACGCCGATCCAAACTGGGGCGTGGTGGAAAACTTTGTCTACCTGTTCTCTGGCAAACGGCCTGACGCTGAGGCCACGGCGATGTTCAACACCGTGATGGTGCTGCACGCCGACCACGAATTTAACGCCTCGACCTTTACCAGTCGGGTGGTGGCTTCTACTAAGTCGGACTACTACTCTTGCTTGACCGCAGCTGTCTGCGCGTTGAAGGGTCCGCTCCACGGTGGCGCTAACGAACAGGTGTATAACATGTTGATGGACATCAACCGGCGGCACTTGACCGCGTCTGAGTACGTTGACGAGAAACTGGGCGCTCATAAGAAGATTATGGGCTTCGGACACCGGGTCTATAAGCATGGTGATCCACGGGCGAAGATTCTCCGCGGAGTTGCGGCTCGGTTAGCGGCTTCGACCGATAACCAAGCGCTGTTTGACCTGCAGGAAGCGTTGGCGGCGGAGATGTTAAACAGGATCGGGTTGCATCCCAACGTTGACTACTACACCGCTTTGATTTACCACTGTCTCGGACTGGACAAAGCCACCTTCACCACAATGTTCGCGGCCTGCCGGACTGCTGGCTGGTTAGCCACATCTTGGAACAGCAACGCGAAGGTTGCTTGATTCGTCCGTCATCCGTGTATGATGGGCCGACTGGGCGGCATTATGTGATTGCGGGTGACCGTGGGACTGATGCTAGTGTTACGGATCATGTGAATTTTGGCTAATAGCGCTTGAAAGCCTTGGAGCAAAATGCTTCAGGGCTTTTTATTGTCGCTTGTGAAGTTTGGCTTCTTTGCCGCGTTAATCATGGCTGATATTGTGGGCACAACCGGTCGGTCAGGTTCCGGCTGTGGCGCGATAATTGATAGTTGTTGGTGGTTTCCCAACAACTATCAATTATCGGGGACGTCATTGAAGACTCGCACGATTTTAGCGAGGCTTCAATGCGAGGGCTGAGACCGCCTTTTGGCTCAGGCCGGTCCCCATAGCCGGAACCTGACCGCCTACCGGAATCGACAGTTTCAGCAGACATTTCCCAACAACTGTACTAATCTTCAGAATTTGAAGTCTCAGTTCCAGTTTTAAACGTCTCAATATGCGATAGTATAGTGAGATGTTAGTCACCTTTTCTCATCTTTTTCCCATTAACTACTAGTCAAGTCGAAAATGGCTGTCTATAATAAGAAAAAGTACCCTCGGTAATCATCTTTTGCTAACCTTTAAGCCTGATTTAAGTTAACTCGCCTAGGCTATTACTCATGACATCAAACAAAACCAATTAAATTTGCCGAGTCATTGAAACCGACTACTCATTATTAAAGGAGCGATTCATTTTATGGCCACACCATTAACTACGATTTTAACGGAACAACTTCAGCGTCACCAAACGGACCCCATCATTAAGGATGAGGCCATGAACACCTGGTTTACCGGCGCCGATATGCAGGCGGATATCGACGTGTTCCAAGAAGCATTTAAAGCCAACAACCTTGGGAAAGGGGATCAGATTCTGGTTTGCCTACCCAACTCCGCCGTTTTCCCGGTGATCAACCAAGCGGCTTGGGAACTGGGCATCATTGTCCACCCCATCTCACCATCAACGCCAACCGCGAAATTACACGCGGATTACGAGGCCCACGCTACCCAGCGCTATTCACCACGCCGGAGCTCGCCGCTGACTGGTCAACTGACGAGTGGTCTGTGAGCCACTTAGACCTGTTGACGTCGCCCCACTTAACGTTCTTGGTCAACAAGGAAGCCGCCAAAACCGAAGCCGATACCACGCCCGTGAGCGCCACCGACCTTGGCTTAGTGATGAACACTTCCGGAACTACTGGTGAACCCAAGCGAGTCGGTTTAACGCACGAGATGCTGTTAAATGCCGCTCAGAACGACGCCGTTTCTAACCACATGGACGAAAATGACGTTGCCATGGTCACCATGCCAATGTTCCACATCAACGCCCAAGTCATGACGACGTTGTCGACCCGGGTTTCTGATGGTAAGGTCCTCGTTACCCAGAAGTTCTCCGCTTCCCGTTTCTGGAAGCAAGTTCACGACAACCATGTCACCTGGGTTTCAGTGGTCCCAACCATCGTTTCCTTCTTGTTACTAAACGAAAAGGCCAACGCCGCTTACGATGCCTTGAAAGACGGTATTCACTTACGCTACATCCGTTCCAGCTCGTTTGCGCTCCCTGAAGAACGTTTAATTGCGTTCCAAGACCGCTTTGGTGCCCCAATCATTGAAGGCTACGGCATGACCGAAGCTTCCAGTCAATGCACGATCAACCATTTGACGCGCCCAAGATTGGCTCAGCCGGCAAGCCATTTGGCACCGACCTTTGCCTGTTAGTCGACGGTGAACTCACCAACGACCACAACGTGATGGGCGAAATCGCCGTTCGCGGCAACCACGTCATCACCCACTACATGGATCCAAATCCCGATAGCTTCAAGGATGGCTGGTTCTTAACTGGCGACCTGGGATATTTGGACGATGACAACTACCTGTTCGTCAAGGGCCGCAAGAAGGAGATCATCTCCCGCGGTGGTGAAAAAGTTGCGCCAGCTGCCGTTGAAAACACCTTGAACGACCTCGACTTCATCGAACAACTGGCCGTCATCGGCATGCCAGACGACCTGTACGGTGAAGAAGTCACCGCCGTGGTGGTCAGCACCACCCCCGGCCTCAACGAAGCCGAACAACGCCAAGCCATTTTCGACTACTCAACCACTCATCTGGCCAAGTTCGAAAGCCCAACCCGGGTTGAATTTCTGAGAGAATTCCCCCGGAACATTACGGGTAAGGTGTTGCGGCCGCAGTTGCGGGAGCAGTTGTTGATGGTTGGCGAGGAGAAGTAAGCTCGCCCAAACTTGATAACAAAAGTGATTCTAAAAAATAAAGGTTCAAGACCTCGAAAGTGAAGTCTTGAACCTTTATTTATACCTTAAATCATCCTATAACGTCACAACCGGCTTCAACACTTGCCCACTCTTCGAATCCGCGAACGCTTGATTGATCTGATCAAAGTCATAGAATTTGACCAACTTATCAAACGGGAATAACCCACGCTTGTAGTAATCGACTAACTGCGGAATGAACAGTTGCGGGATGGCATCACCTTCGACCACCCCTGAAAGCTTCTTGGATTCAGCTAACAAGTCGCCCATCACATTCAACGTTAGGTCGCCGCCAACACCAAGCAAAACGCATTCGCCAGCTGCTTCAACACGTGAATTGCGGTTTTGATCACGGATGAAACGCCAGTGGTATCGATACTGTAGTCAACACCTTGTGGAACAATTTCTCGAACCCGTTGTTCTGGATCAACCACTTTACTATTAATGGTTTCGGTTGCGCCTAGTTCATTGGCCAACGCCAACCGATTATCAAAAATATCAATGGCGATAATGTGGGCAACCCCCGCAATTTTAGCCGCCATAATTGCTGATAGTCCAACGGCCCCGGTCCCGAACACAACAATTGAATCACCGAATTTCGGGTGAATATAATTTAACACCGTTCCAGCACCGGTTTGGATACCACAACCTAAAGGTCCCAGTAACCGCAAATCAACTTCTGGGTCAACCTTTACCACGTTATGCACATCGGCAACCACATGATCCGCAAACGAGGACTGTCCGAAGAAAACGGAGACGTCTTCACCGTTATCTAAATGCAACCGGTGACTACCATCATGGTTGGCACCCTCAAAGTTCAGTTCGTTGAAATGGGTGCACATGCCCGGATGCCCCGCTAAGCAGTTCGAACAGTTACCACAATAGGCAAACGAGAGGACAACGTGATCACCCGGCTTAACGGTTGAAACACTGCTGCCGACCCGCTCAACGATTCCGGCGCCTTCATGTCCTAATGCCACTGGCATTGGCGTGGTTCCGCCGTCCCGACCAACGGCATCCGTATGGCAAACGCCAGTCGCAACGATTTTGATTAGCACTTCATTTGCTTGCGGGTCGTCTAATTGAACGTCAACGATTGAAAGTGGGTCACCTGCGTGGGTGACGGTTGCAGCTTTAATCTTCATCATAATTTCCTCCGAATCGGCTTGTTAAAATTTCTACAAAACTATTGTAACCGGCTTTTAAGTCGGCGTAATATGGTTAAAAAAGACGGCACCCGAACACTTTAGTTCGGCTACCGATTTAGGAGACACTTATGGACGAAGAACTACTCAAACTCTTTATCGAAATCACGCAACTGGGCAGTTTTCAAAAGGTCGCTGAGAAGAACTTTATCTCCCAGCGGGCGGTTTCAAAACGAATCAAGCTCCTCGAGGAAACGCTACAAGTGACGCTATTCAGTCGTGAGAGCAACAAAATTACCCTCACACCTGCCGGAGATCACTTTCTACACCGAGCAAAACAAATGCTCACCATGATTCACACCACCAACTACGAACTCCGCCAGCTCAACGTTTCAGCCAATCAGCAACTCTCAGTTGGGTATTTTTCACCGTTTGACGGCGCCGTCATCAAAAAGGCCCTCTTTCAGCTTCCAACTGACATTGCGGTCACCATTAAAGAGTCCGGTGTGGAACACTTGGTTTCGGATGTGCTGATGGGCGAACTGGACTGCGCCGTGATTTTAGATAACTACGGTTACCATTATGATTACCAACAATTACAGCTGGCACACTTTCCGGTTCACGCAGGTACAATGCTGATGGGCGTCAGTAATCGAAATCCCTACGCTGGTGCAAAAAAAATTCCGGAGCGGTTGTTGCAGGAAAAACCCGTTGTCTATTACAGTAACGAGGAGTCCACTTACCTCAAACGGGCCTTTGAATCAAGTCTCGGCACAATTTCAAGTGAACTCAACGTCGTGCGCCAAGCCTCATTTGAACAAATGCAAATGCTCGTGGGTCTCGATCAGGTGACAGCTTTTTATCCCGGTGGCGTGGTTGAAACCGTACAAAATCCGGCTGAAGCAATCACTTACCTCCCACTTGAAACCAAAGCTGACCAGCATTTCACGTTTGAACTGATTTATAAAAAACAGGCAATAAAACCGAGCCTACAGACGTTTATCGATTTGTTTTCAACTCAAAGATAATGCTGAAGCGCTTGCACATCGCTTGGCAGCTTCCCCACACCCGCCTACTAATAGACTCATCAACTATTTCAAAGAAGAGGGTAATTCTATGGCAACTCAACAAACCGTTCGCGTCGAAGGTACCGACTACGTGATCGTCACCGCACCAACTGAGCATATCAACCAATTCACCGTGATGGGCGTTGCGGATACCGTTGACGTCGTGCGTGGCATTGGCTACAAAGTCGATGGTGATCCCGATAAGTTATACGAAATCGTTTGGATGATCGATGGCGATCCTGAACATGATGATTTCGAACAGTGGGTCAAGAACTGGGACGAAGCGGATGCGGTTTTTCCGTTGGATGATTAGTCATTAACTATCGCTATATAAAATTAAAAACAATCGATGTTGGGTAACCCCGAGAAGGTTAACCAATGTCGATTGTTTTTGTTTTGTCGTTATGCTAAAGCCTGTATGACATACTTATTTAATTCACATGCTCTTCCTCCGGCAACGACGGTTTCGCAAAGTAGTACCCCTGCTGCCGAAAAATGCCGTGGCTTTTAATCGAATACTGCGACTCATCTTCGGTCTCGACCCCTTCAAGCACAAATTCCAAGTCGTTTTGCTCGGCAACTTTTGTCCAGAAGTCGATTCGTTCCAAGAGTTGATCCTGATTATTGGTCTTCCGCAAATTTTGAATCGCAAACTTAATGCCGTCCAGATAGTGGAACATGTCCAGCACCAGTTCGAAACTGTTATCACTACCAACGTCATCAAGGTAAACCTTAATCCCGCCAGCGTGGTAAATTTCGTTGATCTGCTTCACAACTTCGGTTCCCGGCGCGTCCATGATTTCCACCACAAATTCATCGATCCGTGGTTCATGTTGCTTAAAGCGCACCAAATCATGGGCAATCTTCGGATCAGAAAATTGCTTCGCAGTGAGGTTAATGTTAACACCCCGGCAAGCGTTATGGTTCAACACCTGTTTGATCAAGCTGATCTGCGTGGTGACCGGAATCTCAAAGTTTGCGGGCAATCGCCACTGGTTACGGTCGAATTCGCGCAACAGCATTTCATTCAACAATATCGGGTGGTCGGGCTTGCTGGCGTCGACAATCGGTTGCACAAAGTAGCGGTACGTTGGGAACCAGTTGATTGATTCTCGGGCATGTTGCGAAACACCCTCCACCGTAATCGCATCGTGACCTTCGCGCTTGCTCTGTTTGAGACTCTTGCTAGCGCGTGCGTAGGTATCATCAACGCTCTTATCGACAGTTTGAACCTGAGTGACCCCAATCGAAACCGTTAACTCGACTTTTTCACCGTTAAAGCTAAATTCATGCGTGCGCACCGTGTCTCAGCAATCCATCAAAATCGGTGCGGTATCCACCGGCGTTGCGTTGGTGAAAATAGCGTTAAAGGTACTGCCACCTGAACGGAACAGGTGATACGCAGTACTGTACTGTTGCAACACGTGCTGCAGCAACGTTTCGAATTGGCCTAAAATTGCGTTAGCGCCCCGCTGCCCATAGCGGTTATTGACATCCGCATACCGGTCAATGTTAATGATGGCCACCGTCATTGGCGTATGCGTGCCCTGCGCCATCTCAAATAGACTGTTCACGTCTCGTTCATAAGAGGCATACAGCGTGGTTGGCGTAATGTCTTGCTGCTGATTTCGAGTATCCGTCAACTGGTCATGATTTTTTTTACCAATCCAATAGAGGCACGTAATCACCGTCATAATCATGTAGATGCCGATACTTAGCCAGAGATTAGCATCCGTCACAGGTAGGCCTGGATAGGTCAACCAAAATCCAAGCGATACGTATGCGCCAGCAGCAAAACAGTAACCAAAGCGATAACGGACCATCCCTAAATGGTGGTGGATTAAGTGGAGTACCCAGATCAGACCGAGACTGACTAAAATATTTTGAATCGATAACACATTTGCCCAATGTGCCAATTCCCAAACAATGACTAACACGGCGCCTCGCGCCCAGTATTCAACGTTACTCAAATGAATATCCAGCACTGGAAAGGCAATTAAAAAGACCCCAATACTAGCGTACAAATGTCGATTATCACTCGAAAACAAACTCGCCAAGCACAGGATGCCACCAAGTAGCCAAACGATTACCGGTAATGCGATTCGAATCAAACGTCGTTGCGGCTGCAACAACCCCTGGTTGGTCTCAAGATAGTGCCAAGCACGTGAGTAAGCGATCACAATGCCCGAAACAAACGCTACGGCAAAAATCAGAAGCACCAATTGCGAAAAGAAATTATCAGCAGTTAATCCTGCAATCAAACAGAATCCCTCCTTAAGGATCCGGTATAACGGTCGCGACTCTAAGGATGACGCATCAAGAACCTACGCCGACCACCATACGAACACAGTTCAATTTAAAACGTGAATCTTTATAATTAATTTATCACAAATCCATCATTTTTTACACTATGATAGGTTATTTTTCAAAAGTTTTTTTCATTATTTCAACTTAATTTAACGGTTGATAAATAGCGCTACGTCACATTTTCCGGGACGTCGCGCTATTTTTGGACTATTAGGTGCAACTGCACCCAACGATTAATTTTTTTATTTGAACAGCCCGCGCTGAACGTTCACTAATTCAGTCCGCGCTGTTTTGAGGTGGTCGGCCAGCGCTTGATAGTCTGGTTGGCCCGTTTCGGTAGTTTGCGCCGCCCCGGCTAATCGATTCGTATACTGTTCGATTAGTCTTCTAGGGCCAATAAATCATTTGCGATATCGTTTTTTTCATTTGCTGTCAGTGGTTTTTGGAGCAACACCGGTGACATGCCGGTATAATTACTGTAGAAGTATTTTTTATTTTTCAAGTCGTCACCAATTCTATTTGAACTTAGGAGCATCCGTTTGGTCCTGCATTTTGACACAAGACTGCCATTATTCTAACATACCTTTTAATTTGAACCTAGAAAGTTGTATGATAGTAGGTATTGTCAATTATTCTTACATAAAAGGAAGCGAACACTGTGTCCAAACGCAACGTCTTTATTGTCACCTGTGCCCTGCTGCTCTCCAACGCGATGAGTGGTCTGGATAACACGATCGTCAACACCGCCTTACCAGCGATTATTGCCGACCTCCACGGGTTGGAACTCATGGGGTGGATCGTCGCGATTTTCCTGCTGGGAACCGCCGTCAGCACCCCGCTTTGGAGTAAGCTTGGGCAACACATCGGCAACAAGCAGGCTTACCAACTCGCTGCGTTATTCTTCGTAGTGGGCTCCTTCCTGCAAGGGATCGCCCCCAACATGGTCTTCTTGATCATTTCCCGGGCAATTGCTGGAATCGGCAACGGTGGGGTCGTCTCGCTCCCCTATATCATTTATGCGCACCTGTATGAGAATCCTCGCAAGCGGATGCAGGTGCTTGGCTTTGTCTCTGCCAGTTATAGTATGGCTACCATTATCGGCCCGCTGGTCGGTGGTGCCATCGTCGATACGGTCGGCTGGCACTGGGTTTTCTTGTTAAACGTCCCAGTCGGCCTCATCTCAGCCGTTTTAGTGCAATTTTTCTACAAATCCAATCCCAAATACCGCACCGACAGCCCCGTGGACTACCTTGGTGCAACCCTGATGACGTTCGGGTTGATCAGCTTACTGGTGGCCATTGAACTGATTGGCAGCGCCAGTCTGATGATGATTGGCGGGTTCTTGATTGTTGCCGCGATCTGCCTCACCATTTTGATGCGGGTCGAGGGCCGGTGCGCGGATCCGATTATTCCAGCGCGGTTACTGAAAAATCGATCCTTGGTGATTGACTTCGGCTTATTTATGATTATCTGGGCAGCCTTCTTAGGCTTCCTGATTTACGCACCAATGTGGGCCCAAGGGCTATTGGGTACCTCCGCGTTAGTTGGGGGCGCCACCCAGATTCCCAGTTCGTTTACGAACTTTGGCGGATCGAGTTCCGTTGCCCCACTTCGGCGAGTTTTGACGCCACAACGGGTCATTGGGCTGGGCATCATCACGTTGACCATCACCTTCATTTTAATGGTCGTGATGGGCGTGCATACGCCTTACTGGATCTTAGTCCTCGCCGGGGCCTTTGAAGGCTTTGGCAACGGCATGTGCTTCAACGAACTTCAGGTGAAGGTGCAACAAGACGCCGAACCAGAAGACGTGCCAATTGCAACTTCTTTTAGCTTTTTGATTCGGATGCTGAGCCAAACCTTTATGGCGTCCATCTTCGGCTTGATCATGAACAACGCCCTGCGCGCTGGCGTCACCGCCTCGCACGGCCAGATCACTATGAAGATGATGAACAAGTTGAGTGACGCCGCTAGTGTCAGTTCGTTACCCAGCCATTTGATTCCGCAAATGCGGGTGATTTTGCATAACGGGTTGCATAACATTATGCTGGTATCCCTGGTACTGATGGTGATTGCCTTTGTGATCAACATTTGGGCGCAGGGGCTTGAGCGGAAGAAGTATGCGGCGGCTGCGCGGGCAGCTGAGGCTTCGAAAGCGGCTTAAGTTGATATTTAAATTGTGGGAACTATCGTCATGGGCGGTGGTTCTTTTTTTGTTGGCTGGACTGTTATCGTTTATGGTGACCGTCAGGCGCCGGCGCTTTTCTGTCCTCGAGCCTAAACGGGTTCCACAAGGCAGAAGGTTGCGTTGCATCAGCGATTTGCGATTTCTGAGCGTTTTAGGCTACTGTTCTTTTATGTCCTCGAGCCTAAACGGGCTACACAAGGCAGAAGGTTATGTATAAGGGCGGGGCAAGTAAACCTACCCAAACCCGGTAGCTTCACTTGCGCCTTATACGCCACCTTCTAACCGCCTTGTTTCGCCCTCTCTCCAATGTTATGATTAATTCTAAACAAAAGCGTTTTCATAAACGCACCTAATATCGGAGGCACTCATGAGCAAACAAGATCAAAAATCACTTAGCATTGCCGAAACGCAGATTCAAGCTAAACTGGCAACATTGATTGATAACCCCGTTTCCGCTTGGTTTAAACCACTAGCTGACGTCTTTACCACCGGGATGGCTGAGGGTCTTCAATCCGCCTACATTATTTACACGGCTGAAAGTCAAAACAAGCACATCCGTGACCTTGGTGCCGACGTTTACGAAAAGGCAACCACTTGGGGGAGTCCGTTTTTCAAAGCGTTACTGCAACTCTTAAACGACCCTAAGAGCGCTGACTTCCACGAACTTGATGACCGGTTGCATCAACAGCTCATCCGCACTAACGAGCTACATTCATTTGAAGAAATTCAAACGTTACCCGTTCCCCAACTCTACCGGAGTGACCTGTTAGACATCTACTTCTTCGGCTGGGAGTTTGGTTTCCGCTACGCTTACTGGATGTTGTTGCGGCAACCTAACCCTGATGATAGTCAAAATGAAGCCTTGCTGGAAACGGCTAAGGTGCGCGCTACTAAGGAAGCTCAGCGGCAACGGAGCTTGGCGGATCAGTTACCCGCACTGCGGGATGGCGTTTATGCGAAGTTGTTGGGTGGGGTGTTTGCTTAATCGACTTTGATTGTTTAGGGGTCTGGACTTTGGTCTGGGCTTTTTTTGTTTGGTGTGAAGGATGGTGCGTTAATTCAGTGAGTGCTTGTGGCGACGTTCATTGCTGCTATATTGTTTTCGACGCCATTGGGGCTTTAGTTGGCAATGAACTTCTGATATTGTGTAGTTTGTCAGGGATACTGCTTTCATTAGCCTGCGCCGAAATGAACTCTGCAAGGCAGAAGGTTGCATATAAGGGCGGCCCAAGTAAACCCCAAAGACCAGATTTTCGCTGTTTCAAAGTGTTGTTTGCGACGTTCACTGCGCTTACATTGTTTTCGGCGCCATTGGGGCTTTAGTTGGCGATGAACTTTTGATATTGTGTAGCTTGTTAGGGGAACTGCTTTCATTAGCCTGCGCCGAAAATGAACTCCGCAAGGCAGA
>NZ_BBAD01000029.1 GCF_001311075.1 Secundilactobacillus similis DSM 23365 = JCM 2765 | reverse complement strand
AGAACATCTCAGTAAACGTTAAACGATAACGTTACAACATTGCGTCACAGTCCGTTCAAGTGCATTAAGTCAACGTTCAGAATAGATTGACGTCTTGTCCGTCACGATGACGAGACATCGACTGTTAATTAGCTTTAGCGTTTGTCGACTCAACGACAGTCATTGTAATACTGTCGCAAGCCGTTCAGTTAAGCATTTGAGATGAACTGCAATAGCGCCGAATTACGCAATGTGAGATGGAGGTCAGCGGCTAGGTGGATGCTGTGTCGCGATAATTGGTGGTTGTTGATGGTCTTCCAACAACCGCTAATTATCGGGGACGAAGTTAAGACTCGCGCGTTTTTTTTGCGAGGCTTAACTTCGAGGTCTGAGACCGCCCTTTGGCTCAGGCCGGCCCCACAGCAGGAACCTAGCCGCTGACCGGAATCGACAGTTCACGCAAATCACATTTCACAAACATAAGCAGACAAAAAGGGACGTCAACCAGTCACATAACCGGTTGACGTCCTTTTACTTTCCAGTAAGATAGACCACGTTCATCTTACCCTGCCCATTTAAGGCGACCGTTGATCTGTTTGAAAAACATTCATTGATCGGCTTGAGACCTACTTCGGCTCCTCCATGTCAGCTAGTGAACCACAAAAACCGCCACGGATGGTGACCGGTCGTTTCAAGCCAACTGACGTTTAGCTAAAGCCAATTTCCCCAAACTGACTCGTGTTGCTAACTTAGCTGCATCAATCGTGACTTTCCCCATCACAATTGCGCACCGCTCTTCAACATTAATGATTCCTCCAAGGCCTACCATGTATGCGTTGAGCACAATTGAATCGCTCATAATCGTTACATGTTAGAACAATTGTCATAATTATGCTCCGCCCTATATAGTATCATAATCATTTAGAAAAATCAGGCGAAAGTCGAATTTTTTATAACAGTTGCAGTTGAAGGCGTTATTATCTTACCTGCCGCGCTCCGAAAACGCTATCATTTCGGGGGATAACATCGATTCTTCTTTTCGGATTAGAGTTCAGTGAGCACCCTCACAGCAGTCACAATCTACGCACCAATGAGGCTCAAATGATCGCTACTCATAAAAAAGAACCCCAACGCTGCTTCCCTAGCAGCATTGAGATTCTACTTATCCCTTGGGGCAAACGGTTGTCCCTTAACCTTCGACAGCTTCTTGGCGCTTCACGTGATACATCTGTTCTGCCATCTGACGAGCTTCGCAAGCCTCGTTACGGGTGTCAAAACTCTTCAGTAACACGTAGCGACCATTTACCATCAACCGCGCAAGCCACTTATTGGTTGCCTTATCATAAGACACCCCAATCATGCCGGACTTGTTGCGGTGTGACATCCGAATGGATGCTAGTGAAATACCGTCAACGGTCTTCAGTGAACTTGCATCACCGATTTGCGCGATGAATTGATCATTTTGCCGTGAGCTCCGACGACTAGTTTCCCGTCGCAAGCACCCACAACTCCGAGTTGCACCTGAACGCAATCGGGCACCATCGACGTTAACGATGTTGCCACAATCACACTGACACCGCCACATGAGATCGCCGTTTCGCTCATCCCGACCACTCACGGACAGTGCAACTAACCGACCAAAACGCTGGTTTGTAATATCTTTCTTACTAGCCATAACATTCCCCCCAATATTCCTCCAAAAAATTGGTGTATTCTGGCGAGAACAATCAAGCGGGTAATCGTAACACTGACTTAGCAACGACTTAATTGCACAAAGCGATCCCCGTTCGTTGCGGTTTCAGTGATCACTATCCCCCGATCGATCACCCTCTCAACACCAGCAAGCCATGACGTCGACTTCCCCAAAGGAATGTGAAATTACCAGTTCTATACCTAGTCACTGATGTTCCACTGTCCAAATTCGAACAGTCATACTACTAGTGTTGTACCTAATCATAACATAAAACGTCTAAAAAACGGCGAAAATTTGAAGATTTCATGAACATTGTTACATTGCTGTAACTTTTGTTGCAGATAGTCATAATCCCGTCACTTTTCTGACACATTTTTATGCTACCTGCTTAACTACGCGCCACTAATGGCCTAGTCATTTTATTTATTTTAATTAAGCCTTACAAGACTATACAGTATGCTGTATAGTTGATTAGCGAGGTGAAAAAAATGAACCAAGATGACATGATTACGCGTCAGTTAATTCAGTTAGCGCGCCGAATTAAGCAACGCCGTAATTTACATATTCAAGATTTGAATTTAACGACCAGCCAAGGCGATGCGTTGCGGTATTTTTATGAGCACCCGCATCAGACCATTGCCGCGTTTAAGGTCTATCAAGATATTACCCATCAAACTGCGCGGGTGATCGTCCAACATATGGTGCGTTTGGGGGTGCTGACTTTAACCCCTAACCCTAATGATGGTCGGTCAAAACTAGTTGGCGTGACCCCACTTGGTAAGCGTAAATACAATCAGTTAGATCAACACGGGTGGCAAACGAGCACCGAACTATTTGCCGGCTTTACACCAGAGGAGCAACAACAATTTTTAGCATTAGCGCGCCGTGCCAATGCCAACTTGGAAAGGAAATGACAGCTTGCAACAACGTTATATACGAAAGATGTCACTTTAGTTTTAGTGGCCAGTTTCTTCTATTTAATGAGTCCGATGCTCATTAATCCGGTGATTGCCGGATTTTCAACCAATATCGGTGCCAACAGTATCTTGGCAGGTATTATCGCCGGGACAATGAATTTAACTGCCCTAGTATTGCGACCACTGGCTGGCAATTTAACCGATCACGTTTCAAAATACACTATTACCTTTATTGGTGGCGGCTTTATTTTAATGGCCAGCTTAGGTTACGCATTCACGACTAACGTACTGTTAGTCTTGCTCCTTCGAATTATCAACGGTATCGGCTACACCCTGTGTTCCGTCTGCATGGCCACCTGGATGGCAGCCTTACTCCCAGCTGATCGAATTGGTTCTGGGATGGGCATCTACGGACTAGCCAGTGCCTTGGGAATGGCAGTTGGCCCAGCGGTCAGTGTTTATTTATACCAACACTACAGTTATCGAAGCGTCTTTTTGGTGGCAGCTGCGTTTAGTATTTTACTACTGATCGTCATTCAGTTTGTCGGCAATCACGGTATTCCAAAACCAACACCGCCAGCAACGACCACCAGCGCCAAACTGGTTCGCTTAGTGCAACCCAAAGTGGTGCCCTTGGCCGTTATTCTGTTACTGATTTCCTTACCCTATTTTGCCACCGAAACTTATATCGTGAGTTACATTGCCCATCGGCACTTTTCGGTGCCAGCCGGCGCTTTCTTTCCAACTTACGCTGTTATTTTATTGATCATGCGGCTAGTTCTGCGAGATGCGTTTGATCACGTCCCGTTTAAAAAATTCTTTTGGATATGCTTAGGGTTTAATCTACTCGGCATCATTGGTTTAACTGATTTAAGTAACTGGTTCATGTTGATTTTGGGCGCATTCGGCTTCGCTGCCGGATACGGCCTGATGTTTTCCATTTGCCAAGCCAAAGCGTTGACGCTGGTCCCAGAATCCGATCATGGCTTGGCCAACAGCACCTTCTACATTGGGGTTGACCTTGGTATGTCTGGTGGCCCGATCATAGCGGGCCTGATTACCGCTTTCTTACCATGGGCGTGGCTCTACCCTGTCATGGCGTTAACGTTGCCAATAACCGTTGTCGTCTACTTAGCTAATCGCAAGTTATTGGCTTAATTGAAAAAATGCTTGTCCAGCAACGCTAACGTCGCCGAACAAGCATTTTTATTCAATAAGTGTGTGATCGCCTAATTAAGCCGTTGTTTTTGCCATCCGAACCGCCACCCCAATCAAACCAAGGGCCAGCAAGCTCAACACCAGACCACCAACCGGCGTCATTGCCAAGCCGAACTGGCTCACAATTTGGCCACCGGTAAATGACCCTAGCATAACGCCGACGTTAAACGCTGAAATGTTCAGTGACGATGCCAACTGAACGTCTGCGGGTAACTTATTTCAGCAATTTGCATCGTTTCAACTACCACCCACTAAAGTAGGTGGATTGAAACAGCGGTAGTTATTGAGCAGCAATCTTCTTTCGCGTTTAACCGTTTCGGAAGCATTCCTGAACGATAATCAGTCTACCTGACCGTTTCTGCTTGCTTAGATACAGCACTGCCTCAGTTATCGTTCAACTTCGGTCTAACACGCTAATTACCTATTTACAGGGCTTTACCCCCAGCCATTTGGAGTCGGAATCCGGAGTTGCCACGGCACCGATGGATTATTCGTGAGATTTAGGCTTCTTGGAACAGCGCCAATCCCTTATTTTTAATGTTAATAGCAGCATTATGGTCGCGAATATGAAAAACATGACAGTTCGGGCAACGCCATTCTTCTTGACCCAGTTTAACCTGATGATTGATCACCAGGCAGCAATGGCAGCGTTTGGTCGTATAAGCCGGATTAACCGTGATATAGGTTCGTCCATACAATTCGGCCTTATACGCTAACTGACTAATAAAGGTACGCCAGCCCACATCGCTAATACTCATCGCCAGGGCATGATTTTTCAACATATTCTTCCCGCGTAGTTCTTCGGACACGATCAAATCGTGGTTCTGGATCAGTACCGTGGAAGTGCGATGCAGGAAGTCATTGCGTTGATGGGCGATATGACTATGAAGATTTGCTCTTTGTCGCCGGGCTTTTTGATAATTCCGACTGTCTAACAAACGGCGATGTTCTTTCTTCGCTCGCCGCCTCCGACGAGCTACTTTACGGTCCTGTTTAGCCAGTTTTGTTAGCATCTTACGATAATAGCGGGGATTCGGCACCTGATGACCTTGATCATCGGTTAAGAAGTTGGATAAATTTAAATCAATGCCGATTTCTGAACCGGTTTTCGGCAACGCTTGTTTTAAAGGATGATCTGCTTTGATTTGAAAGGATACATACCAAGCACCATTTGGTTCCTGTTTAATAGTGGTTACGCCAATTCGAACCCCTTTTTCGTGTGGTAGGTGTTTAATGTTGTTGGCCGACGCTTCAAGCGGCCAACTTTAGGAATCTGAATGTGGTGAGGATCGGTCACTTTAACTTTAGCGCCGTTAAAAATGTCCTCACCAGCCTTACGAGACTTGGCCGGATAACTGTTCTTCGTTTGATAACTGAATCGATATTGGTCTTTACGTTTGGGTTTCGGTGTCCCCACAGAGTTGACCTTCCGCCACATGTTCCAGGATGCCTGATAATTACGGATTGCCATACTTGGCATATTGGTATCTAATCGAGAATCAGTCTTCAGCCATTTGGCATGTTGCTTAGAGCCCCAATCTCGAAAGACTTTAGCGTTATAAATATACCGTGCTGTATGGCAGTTGAACAACATAATATCAGCTTGTTGCGCACTGGGATAGACCCGAATTCGGAAACCAAAACTGTAAGTGAAGGTTGCCTTAACCGCCTTCATTCGAGCCTTGATAGCCTGTTTACGTTCGTTAGACATTTTGCCTTTGATGATAAGCACCTCCCTTCGTAATTTATAAGTTAATTTTACTAAGAAAAGAAGTGCCCATCAAGAACATATGTTCATTTCAGACAAAGTCGGTGCACCGAGAAAAAATTGCCCCATTTTTTGTCGATTATATCAAGATGTGCGAAATAATCACCAGAATGCTAAAAAGTGGAAAATTTTAAAGCTAATAAAGCTAAGTATCAAAATTGCATTAAGCAAACGGGCTAACATCCCCGGTTTAAAAACCGGGGCATTACGCCTAACTTTCAGTAAACTGGGAAACTCGCCCGTAACCGATTGCCGTTACGATCAATCCCAACAGCAATTCCTTTTGTTTCAAAATACGCCAGAAGCCACCACGTTGCCCCATTGCTGGCTTTGGTAACTTAGCTGGCACTAAGATTTGACTGGCAATTAACGCCACGAAGCCAATTGCAGCAATGACGGTAAAGGACATCCGCCAACTCGCGTGTTGGCCAATAAATGTGCCCAGCGGCACCCCGGTCACTGTGGCCACCGTCAAACCCGTAAACATGGTTGCGATTGCTGAAGCCCGCCGGTTAGCTGGGACCACGCTTGCAGCAATCACCGTGGCTACTGACATAAACAGGCCGTGCGCTAACGCTGCAATCACCCGTCCAAATAATAATAACGCAAAACTTGGTGCCGTTGCCGTAATCAAGTTCCCTACAATGAAGGTGACCATCACCGCTAACAGGAGTGTCTTACGTTCAAATCGGCCAGTCAGACTAGTTAGCACCGGTGCCCCAGCTGCGTAGATTGAGACCGTTAGACCCGCGGTACTCAAACTAATCCCAAAGGTCTTGATAATTAAGGGCATCACCCCAACACTAATAAATTCCGTTGAACCAATCGCAAAGGCACTTAGTGCGAGCGCGAGAAGCGTCCAGGTTGCCGTTGCACTTTGGCGTTGTTCGTTTAACATATTTTGTTACCTCCCATGATTTCAATTCTGCAGGTTGTTCAGTTAACGTTGTTTCTAGCACAAGAAACCATTATACTGATACCAGCGAACGAAACAATTACGCACTATAAAGTACGATACGCACCTTTTAGTGCCTATGGAGGGTCATCATGAGTAAAACCTACAATATTGGCGTTGAAGCCACGATGGAAATTATCGGTGGTAAGTGGAAAGCCATCATTCTCTGTCATCTACGCCACGCAACCATGCGAACCAGTGAATTGAGACGGGCCATTCCCCAAATCACCCAAAAGATGCTGACACAGCAACTTCGTGAATTAGAAGCTGACGGCATCGTCAGTCGGCACGTGTACGAACAAGTGCCTCCCAAGGTTGAATACGCCTTGACCGACCGTGGCGAAAGCCTCAACAAGATCCTCAATCAACTCTGCAAGTGGGGTGAATGCAACATTGACGCCCGGCGTGCGGAAGGCGAAGAGATCACGTTGATCCACCGAGACGATGTCACCCTTGAACCGGGAACTCAGGCTAGCTAACGTCATCATAAAAAGGACTATTCGTTACTCAAACTAATTAGAGTTGAGCAATGAATGGTCCCTTTTTCTTTAACATTAACGTTAGGCCTCATGTTGGCGCGCATAATCGGCAACATCTAAATAGACCCCGCTATCACCCAACGCCGCCGTTATCTGCATCAACCGTGGCAACATCAATTGCGCGCGTTGCACCAACGCTGCATCTTGGAATAGTGCCGTTGGCGTTCCAGTGAAAACCACTTCACCCGCACGCAAGACGGTCACTGAGTCGAAGCCAGCCGCAACGAGATCCATATCGTGGGTAATCACGATCACCTGCCGACCAGCTTCGGCTAACCGGTGAAAAATCGCCATGACCCGTTGGCGACTTTGCCAGTCCAGCGCCACCATCGGTTCGTCAAACAGGTAAATCGCCGGGTCAATCGCTAAAACGGTGGCAATAACGAGTAATTTACGTTCTGACAAGGACAAATCGTACGGGTTTTGTTCCCGCCGATCCTGTAACCCCACTTCCAGCAGGACTCGGTCAACGGTCGCTGTGATGGTCTCAGTGTCAGTTCCTAATTGTTTAAGCCCCCACGCCACTTCGCTTTCCACCGTGCTGTTAAATAACTGATCATCCGGATCCTGAAACGTGATACCGATTTGGCGTAATCGCTGCGCTGGTGTCAGCTCAGCTAGTGAGTGCCCCGCCAGTTGAATTTGCCCCGTTTGAGGCGTTAAAAGACCCGTTAATAATTTGATCA
Source organism: Secundilactobacillus similis DSM 23365 = JCM 2765 (assembly GCF_001311075.1). Taxonomy (GTDB): domain Bacteria; phylum Bacillota; class Bacilli; order Lactobacillales; family Lactobacillaceae; genus Secundilactobacillus; species Secundilactobacillus similis. The sequence goes on along the minus strand of NZ_BBAD01000029.1, from coordinate 27,248 downwards.
AGGTCGTCTTGCCTGCCCCATTTTGACCAACGATCGCCGTTAGTCCCGCATCCAGTGTGAGCTGATCGATGGTGAGGCCAAACGCTGTATTCGGATACTTAAACTTGAGTTGCTGCAACGTGATCATAGCGTGCCTCCTTCAATTCAGTCAGAGTCACCGGCCAAGATTGATCAGCCAACCGCCAGCTCATGGTCTGGGCTAACTGGGTGGTCACGGGAACTGGTAGGTGCCACTCAGGAACGAGTTGATTTATGACTTGTCGTGGCGTTCCACTGATCACTAACTCGCCATCAGCAAGCCCCCACAATTGATCCGCAATTTCACAGAGATCGTCAATTTCATCGGAGACAATGAGAACCGTGGTGTCCGTCAATTGACGTAACCACTTAAAAAACGCCGCCCGTCCTTGCGGATCCATCTGGCTGGTTGGGTCATCCATGACTAATACTTGCGGGTGGGTGATCAGGGCACAGCCAATTGCCAGTCGTTGCAGTTGACCGCCAGAAAGTTCGGTTGGCGCCTGTGAAAGTTGGGCCGTTAACCCCAATTGTTGTGCGACTTCGTGAACCCGAGTGACGATTGTTGCTTCTGATTGGCCCTGATTGACTAAATCAAATGCCAGCTCATCCGCAACCGTCTCAGATAACCCGCTCAGTTGACCCGCGGGATCTTGAAAGACAACGCCTAAATGCTGCCGGTATGCGGCCCAGTCCGTTACCGGCTGATAGCTGCCAAGTTGAACGGTTCCGGTAAGCTTACCGTGGACAATGTTTGGGATAATGCCCGCTAACACTCGACATAGCGTCGTTTTACCAGATCGACTGGCACCAATAATGCCAATCAGTTGTCCCACTTGAGCCGTTACACTGGGAATCGTCAACTGTGGTGCCGAGGTTCCCGGATACTGCACGACCACGTTCGTTAATGCCAGTTGTTGAGAATCAACCATCCGATTTTCCACCCCACAATTCCAATCATGACAAGACTTAAACCAATATGGCCCACGGCCGGATGCCAGTAATGACGCACCGCTGTTGCCCGTTGCCGGTGAGGTTGATCAAACCCACGAAGTTGTAAAACGATTGCCCGTTCCATCGATTGCGTCAACGTTTTAATGATCAATGGCACCAGTACTGGGACGATTGCACGTACCCGTTGGATCACTGTTTTTTGCGGGTTGATTCCTCGGACCCGTTGCGCCGTTTGAATCTGGCGCATATTACCCATAATTTGTGGCAAGACGTAGCACACCGACATGACCACGTAAACAATTCGGTGTGGAACACCCACCTGCTCTAGGTAGTGCGTGTTCTCGGAAATCGTCGTTGTAAAGATAAAGAAGCTGGTGATCAAAATCACGACGAGCACCCGACACCCTAACGTTGTGGCGTACAGCACCCCTTCGCGGTAAATTGAAAGTCCACCGAGATTAAATAAAACCGTTTGATTGCGACTATAAAATAGCCCCTGAATCACAAACATCGTGACGATCAAAAAACTACTGAACCCAATCAACGATAATGCTTGTCGGCCAATTCGAGCGGTCAATAGTAGGATCAAAGCAACTACCAACAGTCCGGCCAATTCCGGCAACGCTGCTGTTAAAAAGCTCGCCAACGTGAAAACCGCTACCAATAAAAGCTTGGTAACGGGATCGATCACGTGGTACCACCGCTGTTGCGCCGTGGATTTCGCAAAATTCAGACTTAAATTATCCATTTATCCTCAGTCCTTAAAAAATTGCACCAATCGCTGCGGTAATTGCCGGTAAATCAAGAAGGCTAAGTAAGCCACCGCAACTTTATCGAGAATATCTAACACGAACTCATCCGTGAACGATGCTAACCAAACGGGTAAGTGGTTCGCCACCATGCTAGCAAAGAGCGCATCGCCCCAAGCAACCCCAGTTTGACCACCCCAAAAGATGATGTTAAGTGGCGTTGAGATAACCGCTGACACTAACGCAATAATAAGTGCAGAAACAAAAACTTTTTTCGCGGTGCTAAACCAACCTCGATGGAATAAAACACCAACTGCGATCCCAATTGCTAAACTGGTAATCGCATAAACCGTTGAAATTGGTGATAGCGTGAGACCGTAAATAATATTGTTGATAAAGCCACTAATCGCGCCCGCAATCGGACCGGCCAACATACTAGCTAGGAAGGTCCCCAACGATCCTAACCAAAGTGGTAATTTCAGTCCTTCGGCTAATGCCTTGGCCACATAGTTGATACCAACCGCTGCTGGAATCAACACCATCACCGCCGTTGATAATTTGAATTTCCATAAACTCGTCTTGGTACTCTCTTGCATGATTCAATTCCCCATTCCCGCTTAAGTTGACTTGCAAGCACTACTTCGGATCACTGGCGCCGAGTCATCCACTGTCATTAGTAACCTGTCGAGTCATTAAAGTGTATTTTACTTTTATTATTTCAAAAGTCAAGACATGTCACTTAATATTTTAGATTCTATCTATAGAAAAGGATTGTGTTGTGTCTTTACACCCTTTGATAATTCATCAATCCCACGTGATACCCAATTCAAGGTCGCAACCCACACCATCCATGATATGATTAACCTATTAACGACATTCAAAACTGACCTTAAGATCAGAATTTAATTAAGTGAGGCACCACTTTGACTACATTTCGCTTTTTAGGCACCCTTTTTCGGGACTACCGCCGAGACTGGGTGGCGTATACCAGCCTGATTTTAGGCACGAATCTCACAATTGCTTGGATTGTTATCCCATTGCTGACTTGGTTCACAGCTCAGGCCCTGGCACTGGGACACATTGACTACATTTCCTACACCAATGTGACGACCCTGTTCGCCCACCCGTTCGTGCTCATCGCGTTACTGCTTCTACTGTTGCTGACACTTGCCTCATTTACTGGCAATTTTCCATTTTGATGCGCGGGATTTACCAAATTCAGTCGCAACACCGGCTACAGGTGCTTGAACTGATCCAACAAACGTTCTCCCAGCGACCAGAATTATCACTGTTCTCCTTCTGCTTCTTTCTGGGGTACTTTGTCCTGATCCTGCCATTTGCGGGACTGGGACTTAAAACGCCGTTATTAGCGAAAGTCCAAATTCCCGACTTTATCGTCAGCTATCTACAAGCCAATACCTGGATGGCGCTAGGGTTAACCCTGTTTTACCTCGTGACCCTTTACCTCGGACTACGCCTGTTGTTCGTGCTACCAAAGTTAGTGATTCAACGTCAACCCCTTCGTCAAGCCGTTGCCGCGAGTTGGCAACAAACCCGGTGGCACACACGGCACCACTTCTTCCAAATTTTGGCTTTGTCGATTGGCGTTTCCGTCACCGCTGGGGCAGGTTACCTCATCGTGATCATTGCCCAAACGGTTATTGATGCGATTAATCAGCCACTGGCGCTCACTGCAGCAATCATTAACCTAATTTTGATTCAACTCATTTCGCAGTTCATCGTTTTGATGTCGATCTACGGTTTGATGCGAATCCTCTTATTAGACGTTGTCATTCCAGACCGGGCTGTGTTTAGTCTGATGCACCACCGGCGTTTTCCGAAGTTTCTGACGGTCGGCGCCCTCCTCGTGATTGCGTTAAGCGTTGTGGGCTTTAACGTCATCTACCTGAACGGCCTCACCGTCACCAAACCACTGACGATTTCCCACCGGGGTGTCGATAGTGGCAATGGCGTGCAAAATACCATTCCGGCCCTCCGAAAAACGAGTCGTGAACATCCCGACCTCGTTGAAATGGACCTGCACGAAACGAAGGATCACCAGTTTGTAGTGATGCACGATGAAAATCTGAAAGCTCTAACCGGCGTTAATAAAGCGCCGTACCAATTAACGCTGAAACAACTAACCCGGCTAACGGCGCACGAAAATGGCTACCACGCTAAGGTAGCGTCCTTTGATGCGTATTTAGCCGCCGCCAACCAGCTCCACCAACGGCTATTAGTTGAAATTAAAACCACCAAACACGATTCACCTGACATGTTATCCCGCTTCGTTAACCGCTATGGTGCAACGTTGCGGCAACACCACGATCAGGTCCACTCGTTGGACTACAATGTTGTGACCGGGTTAAAAAAACAGGACCCCAAACAATTTGTCAGCTTCATCCTACCGTATAACTTCTCGTTTCCGAAAACGGACGCCAACGCCTATACCATGGAAGCAACGACGTTAACGGACAGCTTCGTGGATGAAGCACAAGGCCAGCATCAAAAGGTCTATGCTTGGACGGTCAATGATGATACAACAACCCAAAAAATGCTGTTCGAGGGCGTCAACGGCATCGTCACCGACCACCTGAAGCAACTGCAGGGCACCATCGCTGATAATGTGAGTCATCCGAACTATGCGACAAGGTTGATGGATTATATTATTGATGCACCGACGACTAATTTGCCATTGGATTAGAGTGCAAAAACAAGCGGTTAGGGCGTGGCGTATAAGGCGTCCCAAGTGAAGCTACCGAATTTTGGTAGATTTACTTGGGACGCCCTTATACATAACGCCCTGCTTGTTTTTGCACGTTTCGGCGCGGTGGCCTAAATGCGCCCGAATAACCAATCCTACGCTTTAAACTAACCCCAAGAAATACCAGTCACCTAGCGCCGAAAATTGTCACCGGACAGGCTAAATAACAGTGACAATGCAACGCTTATTAATCTAAAAAACAGCCTTCAACTCTCAATCTAGAGAATTTGAAGGCTGCTTTTTGATTGCTGTGTGAATTGCGGTAGCGTTTTTGTGGTTAGTTGTTACCGAGCGCTATTGGTGCTGTGCATTTCGACTACCAACCGGTTCTGGCGACGTGCTTTCCTACTCCGTTGTTTTCGGCGCCAATTGAACTGTTCGTTCCGCTTTTAGGTCTCATCCTAAGTTTGGTTATTTCAGCGGTTTTAGGCCACCGCGCCGAAACGCGTTCCACAAGGCAGAAGGTTGCATATAAGGGCGTCCCAAGTAAACCTACCAAAAACCGGTAGTTTCACTTGGGACGCCCTTATATTTCACCTTCTAACCGCCTTGTTCCACGCTCTATTGAGCCAACACCCCATGCACCACCATCACTTCGCCATCTTCATCCGGCGCTTCAAGCCAGTGAAACTCACCGGGTTCCATGACAACTGCTTTTCCTGGTACGATCGTGGTCACGTCGTCATCCGTATGGAATTCAACGGCGCCCTTGATGCCGACCACCGTTACCGTCATTAATGACCGGTGGCGTTTAATGTCGGTGCCCTTAGGAATCACTAACCGCACAATGCTCAAGTGGCGTTCCGATAATAACCGATCTGGTCCCTGTTTGACTTCTGGATTTGCTGAAAGTACTCTCATCTCAAAATCCTCCTGTTGTATGTAGGTCATCACTTGTTATTCTAAAACTATATCGTCAGTGATTAATTTTGATTATAGTCGCTTGCGGGCTAATTTCAACAGGCTTTTTTCGGTCCGCACCCGTTTGCAGTATAATAAAGGTAACTGCGCACCAACAAGTATGCGCATCCTGCAACTCATTTCAACGTGAAAGTAGGCGCTTTTTATGCAAACGCAACACCTTGGCACTAGTAACCTCAACATCTCTCGCATCGGCCTGGGAACCATGGCATTCGGTCGCTGGATCTCCGAAGCTGATAGCTTCAACATTTTAGATCATGCGCTTGACAACGGCATCAACCTCGTTGATACCGCCGACTACTACGGCCCCGGTCAGGATCAGCCCATCGCCTTTGGTGACGGCACTTCCGAAACCATCATCGGTCACTGGCTCCAACAACATCCCGGTCGCCGAAACGACATGATTTTAGCCACGAAGGTTGGCCAAAATACCGACCCTGAACATCACCATCCCAGCCTTTCAAAGGCACACATCCGTACTCAAATTGACGGGTCACTTACTCGCCTGCACACGAATTACCTGGACCTCTACCAAGCTCATCGCTTTGACGATCAGGTGCCACTAGAAGAAACACTGACCACTCTCAGTGAACTAGTCGATGTCGGCAAGATTCGCTACTACGGCGTGTCCAACTACACGGCTGAACAGCTGCGGGCCGCTCTGGACATTATCAAGACGCGCCACCTGCACCCGATGACATCGGTCCAAAACCGTTATAACCTGCTAACGACTCAGACCAATCAACCCGGGTTAGACTTTGCCAACACCCATAACATCGGCTTTCTGGCTTACAGTCCACTGGCGCGGGGCGTATTGACCGGCAAATACCTGACAGGTAACGTCCCCGCAGATAGTCGCCGCGCCCACGGTGAACGGTTGATTGACGATTACTTCAATGACCAAACAGCCGAAACTGTTCAACGGTTCAAAGTGTTGGCAGACGAAGCTGGTATCCCGATGACCCAGTTGGCATTCGCTTGGCTATTGAAACAGCCAGGTATCACCACCGCCCTCTTTGGTGCCAGCAAGGTTCGCTATTTCGATGACATCTTGGCAGCTGAAGCGTTGCAACTCTCACCCGATTTAGTAACCGAACTCGCACAACTTTAACCGACTTTAAAAAACGCTAACCAAGTCGCTCCGATTCATTCAGAGAACTCAGTTAGCGTTTTTTAATTTAGACACCATGCCCCAATCCTTTAAGCCCAGTCTCACTGAAAATATCACGCTGATTGGCAATCTCACGTAATTCATCCAGCAGGCCATCATACTCTGGCGCATTTAAATAGTTTTCGATGCTAATAATTCGTGGCTTTTCTGCCAACTGATCACACAGTAACTGACGTAAATCATGTCGAACGATAAAAATCGTCTCAGCCGACGTGGTCAACTCGTTGATGGGTTTACTCGTCACACTGATCGTAATGTCAGGTAATTGACGCAGCTTTCGCCGTAAAACGGCCGCCCCCATTGCTGGTGAGCCCATGCCATCCGTCCCGGTAACGACAATGTTACGAATGGCGTTATCGACTGAAACATCGAGGTCAGTTGTTTTAATCAGATGATGCGCATTTTCACGCGCCAAAACGAGTATCGCAACCGCGAAGGACACCATGGTTGCAGCTGTGATCCCAATGAGCACCCCTAAAAAATCACCGCCATCGTGCGGCGTTAACAGCAGGATTGAAATCAACGATCCGGGTGACGGTGTTGCCTTTAAACCAACGTCTAATAAGTCAAAGACAAACGTCCCCGTAACCCCACCACCGATAACGGCTAAAAACAAAGCCGGCCGCATCAAGACAAACGGAAAGTAAATTTCGTGAATGCCACCAAGCGCTTCAATGATGATGGCACCAAACGCCGATTTTTTCTGGGTCCCGCGCCCCAAAACCGCATAGGCCAACAGGATGCCCAGCCCGGGTCCCGGATTCGTTTCCACTAGAAACAAAACGGATTTGCCCAAATGAACTGCATCCTGCGTTCCCAACGGCGTCAATAGCCCATGGTTGATGGCGTTGTTCATAAATAGGACTTTCGCTGGCTCTATAACCACGTTAGCCAAGGGCAACAGATTCTGATCGACCAGATAGACTGCCCCGTGTAACAACGCTCGTTCAACAACTTCCAGTAACGGTCCGATGCCTAAGTACCCGATGATTGCTAAAATAATCCCCAAGATACCTGCAGACAGGTTATTGATCAGCATCTCAAACCCTTGCGGCACGTGTGCTCGTAATCGATCATCAACCACGTTCACACACCAGCCGGCCAGCGGTCCAATAATCATCGCCGCAATCAGGCCGACCATGTTGGTACCTGCCAAAATGCCAATTGTCGCAATCGTCGCAACAACGCCACCCCGGTGTCCCGCAACGTTGGAACCCCCGGTAAATGCCAGCAAAATTGGCAACAAGTAGTTGCCGATTGGAGCCACGATTTGGTTGATCTGCGCGTTAGGATACCACCCGCTTGGCGAAAAAATGGCCGCTAATAGCCCCCAGGCAATAAACGCCGCAATGTTTGGCAACACCATTGCAGAGAGTAAATTACCAAAGGTTAACAGTCGCTGTTGGATGTGTTTGGCAGTCGTCATTGTCATGAGTCCTTTCTAAGGCGCTAGCACGCTAATCATCCGTTGCCAGTTTAATTAAACTCGGTCGGCCGAAGTAGTAGCCTTGTAGAATATCCGCGTGGTAGTTTTGCGCGATTTTTAAATCGGCCTTCGTTTCAAACCCTTCGATTGCGAAGAATAACTCGTTGATCTTCGCCTGTTCTCGCCAGAATTGAAGTAATGGTGATACCAGACTAATGAAATCCTTTTGGTCGTGAAAATTTTGAAGTGCAAACTTATATTCCGTGACGTAGGGCGCTAACTCGCCCACAACTTCCAGTTCGTTGTCGCCCGTTCCCACGTCATCAATGCACACCCACAGGTTAGCCGATGCGTACCCGGAAGCGGCATCAATCAGCTGTTTTGCCGAGACGTCCCCCGGTCGTTCGGTTAATTCAACGCAGAGTTGGACCTGTGGACAGGCGCGTTGCGCGCGAGCCATCTCCTTCACGTAGTCTTCACGAATGAACTCCGGTCGGTCTAGGTTCAACGATAGAAGTTGGGCCCGGTTACCGAGTGTCTTCACCGTTTCAATCAACAGATCGGCAATCTCAGCAGCACTGTACGCCCCAAAATCTTTGGGAAACTGCCACTGATCAGCTACGGCTTCACGCAAAAACAACTCGTACCCTAACAGTTCTCGGTCAGCATACTTTGGTTGTCCCCAAAATCTCAGCACTGCAGTTCCCCCAATCTCAGCCTGATTTATCTAGACCAATAAACGTTTTAATCACTAGTATTTCATTCATTATACAACGCTCGAAACTAAACGAAAACGCTATTTCGAAAGTTCAGCTTGCTTTTGACAACTTTCTTGCCAATTAACGCCTACCTCAACTCAGCCATCTCATTAATAAACATCGTGACGACCCATTGCCCGTCGAAGTCCCTCAATCAACCAAAAGAACAGCACGAGTGCCACCCAAATCACGAGTACGATCCCGATAACAACGAGCAGCGTCTGACCGCGATCAGGTGCTTGCCAGATCAACCGAACTAGGCCACGCAAACTACCGCTTTCTCGGTGAAGTAGCCACGAAATTGGCTCAAAAACCAAGTCCATGATCAACATAATCAGTAACCATTGATTTGCGTGTCGAATCGCTTGCTTAAACATTTAATTTCTCCTCCAAAGAATGGTTAGTTGCTTATACTGCTATTATTATAACGTATTTGAATTGCGGATAAAAATAACGCAAAATACTTTCTAAAACCTGACAAACAGTTGTCAACTTTCAGCAGTATAATAACCCTATCAAGTTAACTTAAGGAGACTCGAACATGACTGCAGAAGAAATTTACACTGAACGCTTAACCAACACCGACACGATCGCCTTAGCCACGCTTAACCTCGAAGGCAACGCGCCTCGGGTTCGGACCGTCAACATGGTGTATTTGCCAGAAACGCCGAACACCATTTACTTTACGTCTAACGGTCAATCTGCCAAGACTAAGGAATTCCTCGTCCACGATACGGTATCTTTCATTACTGATGACATCGATCACCTTGCCGTTCGAGTCAACGAAGGTCACGTTACCCGTACCGACAACAGCGATGAGGTCTTCGCGGCCTTGGACGCTAAGTACGAACATATTCGGAACTTCACCCCTGAATTCCGGTCAAAACTGGTAATTTTCAAGATCACCTTTGACGAAGCAGTTGTCATTACTCGCAAGGGTGAAACGACGCTGACTTTCTAATTGAATCTAACCCCAACACTCAGAAAAACTCGACGCCCTTCCCCGGTGCCGAGTTTTTTTGTTTCAAAATTTGACTCAATCAAGACATTTACAAAACCTTTACCCCATCAACACACAACCTTTACACCCATCCGGTAAACTAAACTCGACCAATACTCAGTAAAGTAGGCGATCTTACCGTGTTAGACATTATTAAAGCCATCATTCTCGGCATCATTGAAGGGATTACCGAATTTCTCCCGATTAGTTCAACTGGCCACCTTTATTTAGCTGATGATTTCATTCACCTCAGTCAGCCCACCGCGTTCATCAACATGTTTATGGTGGTGATTCAGCTTGGCGCCATCTTAGCGTGGTGGTGCTTTACTTCAACAAGCTTAATCCCTGGGCACCCAGCAAGAATCGAATCGAACGACATCAGACCTGGACGCTTTGGGCCAAGGTGATTTTGGCCGTCCTGCCATCCGTTGTCATCGGGTTGCCGCTTAACGACTGGATGGACGCTCACCTCACCACTTGGCAGGTGATTGCCAGCACGTTGATTGGCTACGGGATCCTGTTCATCATCATCGAAAACTTCAACCGAAACCGGACTGCCCGTTTCACCGACCTGAACAGTCTGCCAATCAAGCTGGCACTTGCGATTGGCCTGTTCCAGATTCTCTCCCTCGTTCCCGGAACCTCCCGCTCTGGTGCCACCATCTTAGGCGCAATTCTCATTGGCGCTTCCCGCTACGTTGCCACCGAATTCTCCTTCTTCCTCGCGATTCCCACCATGTTTGGGGCGTCGTTGTTGAAGTTAGTCAAATACTTCGTGCACGGTAACAGCTTCACCTATAGCCAAATCGTCATCCTGATCACCGGGACGCTGGTCTCGTTCATCGTGGCCTACATTGCGATTCGCTTCCTGCTAAACTACATCAAGCAAAACGACTTCAAGCTGTTCGGCTGGTATCGCATCGTACTGGGGCTAGTGGTTGTCGGCTATTTCAGCCTGTTTGCGCACTAAGCAACTGTCGTGAGTTAATTCACGTTGTACAAATAATCGCTTTTTAAATAGCATTTTATATACTTTTAGAATATTTTTTAACTAATTCACGCGTTCTAGCGCTATAATGGGGACACTAAATTTAAAGGAGCCCCTTGCCCATGACAGTTACTGATATCTTCAACGACGTATTAACCAACGCCGAAACCATTGCTTTAGCCACCGAATCAACCGCTGGTCACAACCCCGACGTCCGAATCGTCAACTTACTTCGGTTACCGCAAGATACTAATACCATTTACTTCATGTCAGTCGGTCCAACGGATAAGGTTGCGGAACTCGCCCAAAACAATCACGTAGCCTTCGTGACGACGCCCATCGGCCCTAAAGCCGTTCGCGTCACCGATGCAACAACGACTAAGGTTGCTGATAAGACCGAATTTTTCAACGCGCTTGGCGCTAAGTTTCCAGCCTTCAGTCACTTTGACGATGCCACTAAGGCCAGCATTACCGTTTACGCTGCGACTTTCTCATCCGCAATCGTGATCACGGGTGACGGCGCACCAGTTACGCTGAATTTCTAAATTTTAACCCATTCAAAATAGGTCTCACTAAGCACACCAACTGATGCGCTTAGTGAGGCCTATTTAGATTTTCTTAACCAATTCATGACGCACCCGGTACATCAATAGCTGACAACTTCGCACAATCTCCACTTTAAGCTCCCATTAAGTTTACCTCCCTAACGTTAATCCCAACTTAACTAAGGAGGCGAGCTCGTGCCCACCACAACGTCAATCCCCACCACGAAAAAACCGTACCTTCACGAAGTAGACCTGATGCGCCTCTTCTTCATTTGCGGTGTCCTATTCAATCACACGATCAACGTCTTCACTGACGCCATGACCTCAAACACCGACCTGCCCTACTACACCGTCCGGAGCATCCGCATGATGTTCCACTATACCCGGATGGGCTTTTTATTCATGAGCGGCCTCGTCCTCATGATGAACTACTACAACCGCCACGATTGGCCGACCTTTTTCAAGAAACGCTATAAAGGCAGCATCTGGAACTTCATCCTCCTAGCCATCGCCACCCTCAATAGCGCAACAACCCTGGACGTATCCAAATTCAGCCTGCAATACCTCAGCTACGTCATCCACGGCAACCAGTCCTACATGTACTTCATGCTGATCGTCATGCAGCTGTATCTGCTCTTTCCAGCAATCGTTTGGCTGTTCAAGCGCTGGCCTGATCACCATAACCGGATCCTCGCAATCAGTTTTGCGACCCAACTCGTTTTGATGATCACCATTAAATACTACCTGCAAGGCCTCGACACGTCGAGCTGGCTTTACTGGTTCAAAAACTACAGTATCAACGTCTTTTCTTACCAATTCTACTTCATTGCGGGCGCCTATATGAGCTTGCATCACGCTGAAGTTTATCAGTTGATCAAACGCCACATTAAGGCCATCGCAACCGTGACGTTAAGCCTGTCACTAGGTACCATCGTTTACTACCGAATCTGGAACGAAAAGGTGCTTGGTTGAACACCGACCTCGCCACAACCCCGCACCAACCCTACATGTTTATCTACGATACGATGATGATCGTCCTAGTTTTTTGGTTGGGCAAGCAGTACGCCAGTTGGCGCGAACACGGCATGCGGCTTGGCTGGATCATCTGGTACAACGCTGCGCCAAAGTTAGCTTTGGGATGTACCTGAATCAAATCATCGGCTTAACCACCTTAGAGGCCATTCTCTCCCACCTCACCCTAGCTGACTGGCAACTAGCACTCTTGATCCCAGTAGGTTACGGTTTCGTTTTAGTCTATTCATTTGCGTTAGCCTGGTTCTGCTACAAAGTCGCGCCATTCGGCATCCTAGTGGGTCGGCCCCAAAAACGGCACCGGACCCGGATTGCGCCAGTTACTGCCGTTCAAGAAACGAAATCCAATTAAGGCACAATAAAAACGTTCCGAGCCGTACTCTTGAGGAACGTACTCGAAACGTTTTTATTTGACTAGCGCATTAGCGCCCAACGTTGGCACCAAAGTGGACCCGTTCAAACGTATCACCATCAAAGGTAATCGCATCGCGCCCGTTTTGCTTGGACAAGTAGAGATATTTATCCGCCTTATTATAGATGTCCAGATAGTTGTTATCCTCCGGGACGACCCGTTCCAAGCCAATCGAGACGTTGATGCCAAATTCAGTGTTGGCCGCCGCAAACCGAAGTGCGTCGATTCGCGACATGATTTCACGCCCAATTCGCTTGGCCGATTCAATGTTACCTTCCGCGCCTTCACCCTGAACGACTAAGCTAAACTCTTCGCCGCCCATTCGGTAAACACTGGCCTCGTTTTCTAAATCGTCCGCCAGTTCTCGCAACGTTTCGGCGACCCGTTGAAGCACGACGTTGCCAACTGGATGCCCGTAAGTATCGTTGACGTGCTTAAAATAATCGATGTCCAACTCGTACATGATATAAGGCGCGCCCGTTCGCTGATAACGGTCATATAACCGGTGCACATCCGTGTTAAACGTCCCCATGTTTTTAATTCCAGTCAACGGATCCATGATCGCTTCATCGTAGTAATTATCGATGCGGTCATTTCGCCGTCTCAGCGCAAGGGCGTACTCACCCATCGCGGTATTCACGATTAGAAAGGCGACTATTTGGCGCACCCAGAACCAGCCATCAAGCGTTGCCGGTGACATGGTATACACGGTGGCTACCGAACAAACCGCATACGCAATTGCCACCAAATGATACGACCACCGTGCATGCCGCACCCAGTCACCATAACGGTTAAACCAAATCTGCATGGCAACGAGTAACGCAGTCAGTGCGACGCCCGTGACGGAATAGTGTGCTGACGCCATCGCCACGTATAGAATCGTGGTCACAATGGAAAATACCAATTGAATCCGTGATTGGAGCACGATGTTAAACAGTAAGCAGGCCACGATGATCAAGTTCAAAAAGGTCCAGTGTAACCCGAACGCATGCGGCCCTAAATATGTATTGGTCAGTGCCTCCATAAATAAGTATGCGTGAAACGTAAAACTGATGCCTAATTCAATGGCAAGCCGGTGGCGGGCAATCCAATCGTTCGTCATGTCACCGCGCACCCAATAGAATAACGACAGCACCCCGCTAAAAACAACGAGGTTGGTCACTAATGACAGCCAAAATGAAACGTTGATCCAACCAGCGTTCATTCCCAATTCCTTTCTGGTTTATCGACCACTGAAATTTAGTTTAGCACCTAAATGATGTTACTTTTAGAATACCGTATTTGATGGCGCTAAACAATGCTATTTCAACCTTTAGCCGGCTTTTTTTATGCGGAATTTATCGAACTATCAGACATCGCCACGTGAGAATTTGTTAAATTCTAACCTTATCTTAGTAATAAACTAGCCGAATCTCTCATATAATGTTAATATTAATCTCATGTAACAACCAATCAACTCGCAATAAGGAGCACAACACGATGCATTTAATTATTCCAGAATCATACAACCCGAAATTGACTGTTCGGGAAACCCAGGATGCCATCCGCTACATCCGCGAGACGTTCCAAGATGAATTCGGCAAACAACTTAACCTTTCCCGGCTTTCAGCGCCAATGTTCGTTGAAAAATCAACCGGCTTAAACGATAATCTGAACGGGGTTGAACAACCCGTTTCCTTTACCATGCAAGACGAAGCGATGCCACGATTGAAATCGTTCACTCATTGGCTAAGTGGAAGCGTGTGGCTTTAAAGCGTTACGGCTTTGGCATGCACGAAGGCCTTTACACCAACATGAACGCCATTCGTAAAGACGAAGACCTGGACAACTACCATTCCGCTTACGTGGATCAATGGGACTGGGAGAAGGTCATCAGTCGCGATGAACGAAATCTGGATACCTTGAAGGACACCGTTCGTCAAATCTTCAAAGTGATCAAGCACATGGAACACGAAGTTTGGTATAAGTTCCCACAATCAGTGCACCACTTACCTGACGAAATTCACTTTGTGACAACTCAGGAATTGGAAGACCGCTTCCCTGATTTAACACCAAAGGAACGCGAAAATGCAATCACCAAGGAACTCGGTTGTGTCTTCTTAATGAAGATCGGTGGCGCCATGAAGAGTGGCAAACGCCACGATGGCCGCGCCCCTGACTACGATGATTGGTCATTAAACGGTGATATCTTATTCTGGTACGAACCATTAAACCAATCCATCGAAATCTCCAGCATGGGCATCCGGGTCGACGCCGACGCTTGAAGCGCCAACTCAAGTTAGCTGACGCCGAAGACCGGCTCCAATACCCATACCACCAAATGGTCTTGAACGGCGAAGTGCCATTCACCATCGGTGGCGGGATCGGCCAATCACGGCTCTGCATGCTGTTGTTGGGCAAGGCCCACGTGGGCGAAGTGCAAGCATCGCTTTGGCCACAAGAGATGATTGATCAGTGTGAGGAGAATCATATTCATTTGCTGTAGAGCGTTAAAACAAGCGCTTTGAGAGTGGCGTATAAGGAAAGCCCCGCGAAATTACCTGGTTTTTGGGTAATTTTGCGGGGCTTTCCTTATACATAACTCTCAGCTTGTTTTAACGCGTTTTGGCGTGGTAGCCAGAAAGATGTTCACTAAGAAGACCTCACAAACGTATCCGATACGCGGAACCAGTCCAGTTACTACCGAGCCGAAAATAACGTAATAGTAGTGCTCGTCGCCAGTACCACTCAATTATCGAAAAATACAATATCAAACCAAGCGGCAACCGCACACATTCCCCACTCAACTCAAAAAGCCACAAAAAACAAAGCCATCAAAACGCCTCGCTCAAGAAGTTTTGATGGCTTCATTTTTCGTGACACTTAACCTTTTCAGTAAAGTAAGTAAGGCGTTAACCACACTACGCAAGGTACTTCCGCTCTGCCGCTTGCCTTGCAGCAATCGCATCTGCTTTGTCTTCGAAGCTCTCATTCAAGACATAGCGACCTTTGTAGTATAAGTGGGCAATCCACTTTTGACGGCGCTTATCAAAACTGACTCCGGTGATACCACTTTGGTTGCTCGACCTCAGCTCGGTTGTCGTTGGGTGCCACTTTTTAGCTAACAAGTGATAATCACCCATCCGCTTCCGAGTTGCCGGATTGGCCAATAGATTTCGGCGTGATTGTTCACGTTGCAAACAACCACAACTTGTCGTTTCACCAACCCGCAAGCGGTGACCATCTACCACGCAGGTATTGCCACACGTACATTGACACCGCCACGTGGCATTGCCATTAGGCCGACGACCAGCTCGCTCGATAACGGTCAAGCGCCCAAATTGACGTCCAGTCATGTCAATTATATGGGTCATCGTTGTTACCTCCGTCTAATCAGAATTACCAAAAACCAATCTACGTTAACAACCATGTCCCGTCACGCTAATCACGAACCGTACCAATTTCCCCAAAACCAGTACTTTGTGAAAAAATCAGTATCCTCTGTCACCAGAATTATACTAACTTTATTTTGCAACAAATGGGTTGTTAATTCAATCTATTTTTAATAATTCTAAAAAATAACGATTCCGTTACTTGCCATTAGTGTACCTTGACTTTCCCTAGAAATCAACACTTATTGCCGGTTGGTTTTTATTTAAATTGAAACCGTTTTAATTCCACTTATCGTTGTCGCCATTCCATCACTAACTTTAACCAACCCACAACTCACTTCCCACCGAAAGTCGTTTTCACAAGCGTCAGTATTTGACATTTACCAATTTGATTCTCAAAAATGGCAACATCTGACTGATGCACATGCTACAATGGATGCATTGTTGTTTTTTATACCATACATAATATAAAAGGAAGTACCGTTACCCATGACATCCGCTCAATCTCACCGGACCTGGCTTGGTGTTACCTTTGCCATCGTTTCCGGAATCGCATTCGGCCTTTCTGGAGTGGCCGCCAGCACCCTATTTCGCTACTATCCACTCTTTGACGCCCTTTGGCTGAGTCAAGTTCGGATGGTCAGTGCTGGGCTCATCTTGCTGCTTATCAGTGGCTTTACGCGGCAGCACCCATTCGCGATTTGGCAGCACTGGCATAGCGCCAGACAAGTCATCATCTACGGCTTGTTTGGTACGATTCCGGTTCAATTCTGTTACTTTTTAGCAGTTCAAGCCGGCAACGCGTCCATCGCAACTATCTTGCAGTATTTAGGCCCGTTCGCAATCGTTGCCTACTACATTCTCCGCTATCGGCAATTACCTCGGCGGAGCGAAGTCGTTGGGATGATCCTCGCCTTCATTGGCGTTGCCTCATCGTTACCCACGGTCAATTTCAAAGTCTCTCAATTTCTCCAGCCGTTTTATTCTGGGGCTTGATGGCAGCTTTAGGCACCGCGACGAACACCCTGTTACCCCGCCCAATTTTACCTAAATACGGGGTCCTCAACTGTACCGGTTGGGCGTTACTGATTGCCGGTACAGTGCTTAACTTGGCTCATCCCATGTGGCGCCAATCGCGACCACCACTGACTTTACCAATTGTCTTACTGGTACTGGCAATCGTACTCGTTGGCACCGTTCTGGCATTAGCGTTGTACAACATCAGCTTCAGCTACATTCAACCAACCACCGCCAGCCTACTCAACGCCTTCGAACCACTCTCTGCCACCCTCTTTTCCGTACTATTACTCGGTATTCCCTTTACCGGCTTCGATGCCACGGGTAGCCTACTGGTCATCGTTGCGGTCATGTGTCTAACGTTAGATTTACGAAAATACTTCCGGTTGCTACGACGACGTTAATTCTGATTAACTAGCAAAGCCATCACGATTCGATTTAATCGTGATGGCTTTTTGGTTACGATTGTGGTCAATGTTCAGTAACCACAATGAATCAACGATAGTCGTTGAAATACTGCAGCAAGCCATGCAGTTAAGCACTTGAGATGCTCTGCGATAGTACCGAACTGCGCAATGTGAGATGGAGGTAGCCGGTCAGGTGTATGCTGTGTCGCGATAATTGGTGGTTGTTGGCGTTTTTCCGACAACCACCAATTATCGGGGACGAATTGAAGAGTCGCATGGTTTTGGGCGAGGCTTCAATTCGAGGGCTGAGACCGCCCTTCGGCTCAGGCCGGCCCCACAGCAGGAACCTGGCCGGCTACCGGAATCGGCAGTTTACGCAAATTACCGCACTTCACAAGCTGGACTTCAAACCGCTATTTCATTTTTCGTTCAAACGCCGCAATGTCATCCGCAAAGCCGTCGGTAATATCAATATCCGTCAACCCTTGAGTCAACCGCTGTTTCCGCTGATCAAGAATCTCAAACTGAAACACCCGGTCCTGAGCTTGAACGGTCTGACTCGGCAAATCGACCGTGACCTCGGCCGTTACTGGTAACGCGGCCAACCAGTCACATTGTTCATCGGTTAAAGTGACGGGCAAAATGCCGTTCTTAATGGCATTCATGTAGAAAATATCGCTAAAACTTTTCGCAATCACCACTTGAAATCCATAATCTCGCAACGCCCAAGCAGCGTGTTCCCACGATGACCCACAGCCAAAGTTACGTCCAGTGACTAAAATTTTAGCCGTTTGACGAGCTGGATCATTTAACGGAAAGGTCGGATTTTTCGC
The DNA here is from genome assembly GCF_001311075.1 of Secundilactobacillus similis DSM 23365 = JCM 2765. GTDB lineage: Bacteria > Bacillota > Bacilli > Lactobacillales > Lactobacillaceae > Secundilactobacillus > Secundilactobacillus similis. The sequence continues at coordinate 8,882 of NZ_BBAD01000029.1, read as the reverse complement.
GCCAGAAGCGAGGTAGCGTTGACCATAGAACAGCATATCCGCGTAACTCGCTTTATCGGTTTCCTTTAACACATCCCGTGACACGAGCTCACCCGTTGCAATATTATCCGCCATGATTGGGACTAACTGACTCACAACCGTTTCAATTGCGCTCATGATTCTGCCACCTTTCTGATGTCGATGAAGTGTCCGTTTAAGGCCGCATAAGCAACCATGGCAGGACTGGCTAAATGCGTCCGCGCACCAACCCTTGCCGACCTTCAAAGTTCCGGTTAGTAGTCGAGGCACAGTGCTCACCCGCTGGAATCTTATCGGGATTCATGGCTAAACAGGCTGAACAACCAGGCTCGCGCCATTCGCAACCCGCATCGGTAAAGATTTTGTCCAATCCCAGCTCTTCAGCAGCAAGCTTAACCTGCCGCGACCCCGGTACCACCCAAGCGGTCACTTTCGGATCAATGTGGTGGCCTTCATTACCTTGGCGGCAGCCTTCAAATCAGATAACCGGCCATTCGTACATGACCCAAAGAAAGCATAAGTTACTGGAATATCTTGCGCGGTTTGGCCGGGTTTTAAGCCGATGTAGTCATAGGCCTTTCGATCGTCCTCATCCTTGATTTCAGGGAACGGCGTTGTGACACCCACAGTCATGCCCGGATTAGTGCCCCAAGAAACCTGTGGTGCCAAGTCACTAACGTCAAAGTCGATAATTTTATCAAAATCGTCAGGACTGTCAGTATATAGCATCTTCCAATCCGCCACGGCCGTTTCGTAATCTTCTGGCGCATACTTACGGCCTTTAATGTAATCGAAAGTTGTTTGGTCGGGTTTGATACAACCGTATTTAGCGCCACCTTCGATCGTCATGTTACAGATGCTCATCCGTTCTTCCATCGTTAAGCCTTCGATGGTTTCACCGTAATACTCAACGGAATAACCATTCCCAAAGGCCACCCCTTCGCGGGCAATCAACCCAAGAATAACGTCCTTAGCGTAAACGCCCTTTGGTAACTTGCCATGAACGTGAACGCCCATATTTTTCGGCTTAGTTTGCCAAATCGTCTGCGTCGCCAGCACGTGCTCCACTTCACTGGTCCCAATTCCGAAGGCCATCGCGCCAAATGCCCCGTGAGTCGCGGTATGTGAATCACCACAAACAATCACCATGCCGGGGTTCGTCAGTCCTAATTCCGGGCCAATCACGTGAACGATGCCCTGTTCCTTATCGCCTAAGTCACAGAGGTGAATTCCAAATTCCTTGACGTTAGCTTCCAACGTTTCAATTTGTTTTCGCGAATTGCGTCTTGAATGTTAAAAATATCCTCAGTTGGGACGTTATGATCCAACGTAGCAAAGTTCTTTTCCGGGTGACGAACTGTTCGATGATTTTGCCGTAACCCTTCAAAGGCCTGTGGTGAGGTGACTTCATGCAACATCTGCAAGTCAACGTAAATCAACTGTGGTTCCCCCGGTTCACCGGCCACCACGTGCCGATCCCAAAGTTTATCAAATAGTGTTTTGCCCAAAACGAACGCCCTCCTTTAATGGTCTTGTACCGCTAACCGAACTCATGCTAATCTCATCTGTTTCTCACCATCAGTATACAAGTGGGTTCTGAGAGCTGCAATAGCATACTTTTAGGGGTGTTTTTACGGGGTTTTGGCATATGTTGTGAACTTAGATATTGAATAAGTGGTTGGTCATAAACAACGCTGAAATTCATACTGGGCCATTTTTAACCCTTCACCTCGTATTTCAACGTTGTCTCTAAATGGGGGGCAACCACCACAAAAAAGCGAGCTCAAGCCCATTCCGCACTGGAAAGTCTCGAACTCGCACAATTATTCCAATTCAATTAAGCCGTGTACCCTGTCGTCACTACGGCGGTCACGTAATTCTGTAACGTTTCATCGCCACCAGTTACGGTAACCCCATCAGCGGTGATTTTAATCGACAAATCGCCATGATTAGCTTCAAAAACTGCGTTGGGTTCACCATCCGCATTCGCCGCCCGTTCGTATTCTTCATGCGCCAGATTCAGCATGCCAAAGAAGTTCGGCTGGCGGTTATTTTGATTATCACCAAAAGCCACCTTGATCAAGCTGTTTGACCCGGCATCGTAGGCCATTGAGTGGAAGCCGTCAAATTCGGTCACATCAATGTCTGCCAGCTTTCGTAACTGGGCCCGCTGAGTATCAAACTCATTAATAAGTTGTTCCATCGTGACCCCGGTCACATTGGCGATGCTAATTAAATTACCAACAACCATGTTGTGGTAATCATTATTGTGATGCGATAAGTATTGGGTAATGGGTTCCAACCCCAAAGGTGCCGTTTCGTTGCTCATATGAAAAACCTCCGAAAAAATAAGATTAAAATTAGATGTGTATATGTAGGGTGCTATCCGTCTAAATTACCCCATTTTCTCATTTTTGGCAAGCTAAATTCACTGTCCCTCATCACTTTCCTTGCCGACGACGCCAATAAAGTGTAATATTTTCTCACCATTTCCCATGATATAATGGTGTTTAAAGGGGAGGAATTACCGTGTCTAAACTAACCACCATCGTACTCGCAAGTCTCACCCTGGTCGGCATTGGTCTAACAACATCAACCGGTCAGGCGAATTCAAGCCAACCAAAACGGACCAAAATCGACGTCTACACGTACGGCGCTAACGACGGCGGCTTTGCGACGAACTGGTATCGGCTCAAACACGCAACTAAGGTCAACGTGACCTACTCAGCCGTGACTAATTCTCATGCCATTAATAAAACGCTGAAACTGGCAAAGGGCACGATCATTGGCGCGCAACGGTATCATCATGGGGCCGCCTCGCAAAAGGATGCCTATACAACAGGCTATATGACGCCAAACATCAGCTATCATTTAAAGTCCCGACTCGTCAACAAGCACGTCTACGGCTTCGGCGCAGTCTCATTTAAATTATCACCGAAACAGGTCGTTCAGATCCACCGACCCGCTTACGCGCTGCCATACGGTAGTGGCACACTGTACACCGGCGGTCTGGGGAGCATCAAGACGCTGAACCGAAACGTGGACGCCGTTAAGCTCACTTCGGATGGCTACATTGAAACCTATAACAATGATCCTAAAAAATACGGCTCGTTTTGGGGCACGCTGGAATCCCACTACGACACCAAGCCAACCTCATCGGCTAAAATCACGCATACGATCAAGCGCAATAACACCGTTTATCTCTATTACGCTAAGCATTTAGCTGGCATGAACGATCAACAAGTTCGCCGGTCGGGTAACTATAAATACCGCTTAGCCCTCACCAACATGCATACGCCATACCAGTACAACGATGATGCCTACGGTGGTAAAAAAGCCGTGGCTAGTATTTATCATCTTGGCGGAACACCTTACTTTACCGTCATCGGTACAGAATAATATGTTTAATAAAAAGGACGCCTAAATCACTATTTCAAGCGATTTGGGTGTCCTTTTCTTACTTACTTTTTCAACATGTCATACAAACTTTGATAATAATCAACTGCATCAGGTTCACTACTCATCCAAGTCACATCACCCGGCGTAGTGGCAGCCGTCAAGCCATCATGTTCAACTAACACGTGGCGAAGTTGTTTCGCAACCCCTTCAAACCCAGTGTGAACCGGAATTCCCGGCTTAAACAGCGCGCTAATCGCATCCCGCACAAATGGATAGTGGGTGCAGCCTAACACGATCCCGTCGATTGGCTTATCCAAGTACGGTGCCAATAACGTCGTCAGCAACTCGTTCAACGCTGCCGGATCGGTCATCCCGCTCAACGTAGTCCGCTAAACCGGGACACGGCACGGCGTAAATGTTGTGGTCACTTTGGTACTTGGCCATCATCGTTTGAAACTTTGGCAAGTGAACCGTTAACTGTGTGCCCATCACCAAAATATTGTGGCTGCCATCATCAATGGCCTCCTTTAGCGCTGGTTCGATCCCGACTATTGGGGTCTCCGGATAAGCCTGCATCAACCGTGGCTTGGCTGCGCTGGTTGCTGTGTTACAAGCAATCACAACCGCCTTAACGTGTTGTGCCAATAGCTCGTCCATGACGCGCTGGGTGCACTGAAAAACCTCATCCGGCGTTTTACTGCCGTAGGGCGCATTCTTTGTGTCACCATAGAAAATAAACCGTTCATTGGGGAACTGCTTCGTTAACTCGTTCAGCGTGCTGATGCCGCCGACACCTGAGTCAAACACCCCGATTGGATTGTTGTTCATCGCTCGAATGCCTTCTTTGATCTGTTTTTAAAAATCCTTGAAACTATATTATGCCACAAAAGCCGGTCACCCGCTGGTATTTTGAACGAATCCTCATCAGTTTTTAAGCTCTAGCGGGCTTGGTCCCCCGGCCGTTAGCGCAACGGCGGTGGCGCGCTGGAACGCCCCTACTAGCCCGTGAATCGTTTCGATTGGGGCTTGCCGGCCGTCTAGAAACCACTGCCGCCAAATCGCATACACCCCGTCACTCATAAAGGCGACCCAGTAAGTCTGTTGAGTAGGCGTTAATTGTTGCCAGACTGCGGTCTTCGGATAATAGCGGGCCATATTCTCGTTAAAAATTTGACGAATAATGTCCTCAAAGTGCCGGTTAACGGCCAGTGTCAGGGCGTGTTCAAATTCCTCGAAAAAGGCTGCCATATCCGCCGCCTTCTTTTCGTGCGATACCTGTAAGATCACATCGTTAAATAATGCCGTCACTTTCGGTTCAAAATACGCCCGCAGTAAATCAGCTAAAGACTCATAGTTGCGGTAAAACGCCATTCGACTGACGCCGGCCCGCTTCACTAGCGCCGTGATTTTAATCTCATGCAGGTCGTGAGTCTCCAGTAACTGAAATAACGCAGTGGTCAGGTAATCCTGTGAATCTTGTTTTAACTGTTGAGCGTGCTTGGTTGCTGACATGTGGCTTTCCTCCTAAAGTAGCGTGTTAATTGAAGCTACTATACCTGATTTCTCACAGTGTTACAAGTGTCACTCTACTTAGCCATTAAAACCGATGATTATCCTTGTTCATTTCAATTACTTATTTTGCTGTCATTCACATTGATACCGAATTACAAGCTGTCATATCACTTCATCGGTTCTGTCACAGATGCCCCAATTCCACTTGATACTTCGCTCAATACCGATTATGATGACTCCACTAACGTTACATTTGTAACTAATTAAAATTCATTCAGGAGGCATCATCCATGTCAAAACAACTCGTTGTCGTTACCGGTGGCAGTGGCTTCATTGCCAGTCACATCATTCTCAAACTCTTGCAACAGGGCTACGCAGTTCGAACCACCGTCCGTTCACTTGCCAAAACTGAATTGATCAAAACCATGCTGGCTAACGGCGGTCAAACTGATTTCAGTGACCTTTCGTTTGTCGAAGCTGATTTAACACACGAAGACAACTGGGACCAAGTCATGGCCGGCGCAACCTACGCGATCCACCCGGCGTCACCGACCCCAACCTTGAACTTTAAAGATGAAAACGAAATGATTCAACCCGCCATCAACGGTGTGCTGTACGTCCTACGGGCAGCCAGCGCCGCGCATTTGAAACGGGTGGTGTTGACCTCCGCTTACGGCGCCATCTTTGCCGGTCACAAGCATCGGACCACTCCATACACTGAGGCCGACTGGTCAGATCTTTCCGCTAAGGGCATCCACCCCTACCAAAAATCCAAAACGCTTTCCGAACGTGCAGCTTGGGACTTCATCGCCCAAGATGATAGCGGGCTTGAACTCAGTACCGTTAACCCGGTTGCCGTGATGGGACCTGTTCTCGCCAGCGACTACTCCCACTCCAACATCCAAATTCAGGACCTGTTGACGGGTAAAACCAAGGTCGTGCCCGAAGTTGATTCAGGCTACGTTGACGTGCGTGATGTTGCTAGTCTGCATTTACTCGCCATGACTTCACCAAAGGCTGCTGGTGAACGGTTCTTAGCCACTACTGGTGAAACTTACTCAATGTTGGACGTTGCCAACATTCTTCGCGAGGCGTTTCCAGCTACGCGCCAAAGTTACCCACCAAGGTCGTGCCAACGCCCGTGCTGAAACTCGCCGCTAAAGCCAATCCGATGATGCGCATGGTTGCCTCCGTTGCGGGCAAGTATGCGGAAACTAGTGACGCCAAAGCCACAACGTTACTGGGCTGGCAACATGGGACTGCGAAGGACGCGATTATTGCGACGGCGCAGTCGATGATTGATTTGGGGATTGTGTAGTCTTATCAATTCAAAAACGGTTCACACTACCGGATTGGGCGTGTGAACCGTTTTTTGAATTGTTATTTGAGGGACGTTGGATGAGACTTGCACGTAAGCCCTTCCTGCTACAAGTCATAAAACCGGAACTTTGCTATTACGGTGTGCTTGCGGCAACGCGCTTTACTATTACTTTGGTTCCGGCGCCGCTTGGAGTTGCCTTTCTGCTTTTTGATCCTATTGTGAAGTCTGTCAGCGACACTGCGTTCTGGCTACTGCGCCGAAATGCGCTACACGAAGCAGAGATCTGCACATAAGCCCCTCTTGCCACAAGCCCCCAAAACCAGTAGTTCAATACTTGCCAATTGCTTACTGGCGACGTGCTTTCCGATTACTTTGGTTTCGGCGCCGCTTGGAATCGCCTTTTCGCTTATCGGTTCTATTTTGAAGTTTGTCAGCGACACTGCGTTCTGGCTACTGCGCCGAAATGAGTTCCACGAAGCAGAGATCTGCACATAAGCCCCTCTTACCACAAGCCCCCAAAACCGGGCTTATGGTAAGAGGGACTTATGCTCCGATCTCTAACCGCTTCGTTCCACTCTCTATTCCTCAAACACATTCGGCCCCACCACCAACGACTCTGCCAGTAGGACTTCATTATAGAGCTGATACACACACTGCTGATACTTCGCTTCACTCTGCGAGATCATGTCCAGATACTCCCGCTCCTGCTTGAACGCGTTGATGAACGCCCGCATTTCCAGTTCCTTTTCAGCGTCCGTAAATTCCGGGTGCTTGAGACATCCAGCCAGGCGTGGACGAAATCTCTCGTCCGGGTCTTTTGTTTTTGCGTCATGAGATCAAAGACAACTGAACGCTTCACTCGCTCCGGTAGGTACATCGATTGCACCGCATCGATGGCTTGATGTACCATCTTCACTTTAATTTCATCGACTTCTCTGACCAGATCCCGGTTACTTGGTTCCGGTTCTAACAGAAATTGGAACGCGATCGTCGGCACGATCATGCTTAACAGAATCAACACACTCGCCGACAACAGAATCAAATCAAAATCGCCCCGCTGAATGTGGCGCTCCGCAATTGTATAGGCTAACGCTAAAGTCACCGCACCATGAACGCCACCTAACGAAAAAATCGTTGCCAATCGGCGAGTAAGATGGATTCTCAAACGCCCGTACCCATACCGGACGATTACACTAACAACATACAAAATAACCCCAATCAACACCCAGTTACCGGCATGCGCCACCAACCGCTGATTCGTCACGATTTGAACGAACAAAAAGCCCAGCACCACAAATACCGTACTGTTGAAGATTTCCGTAATCATGGTGACTAAATCTAAACTAAAGTGAATCTGCGGCGAATTGATCAACCGACTTCGTTGCGCCTCAGCGTTATGCACCAGCCCGGCACAAACCACCGCAATGATGCCGGAAACGTGCACCGCTTCCGCTACGTAATAGAGCACAAACGGCGTGACGATGTAGAGTAACACCTGCGCATTTAACACGTTGTAAGCCGTTCGCAATAACCGCTGGCGCCACAAAACGATCACCCACGCCGCAACGAATCCAAGGACTGCGCCACCACCGGCTGAGATTAAAAAATCCACCGCCGTTTCTTTAACGTTGACGTATCCGTTGATGTACCACAGCACTGCCATGTTTAATAGGATAATACCTGAAGCATCATTGAATAATGACTCTAGTTTTAACAGCGTCCCAGTTGAAGCAGGCATCTTTAACCCGTTAGTCACCGACTGCGTGGCCGTCGCATCCGTTGGCGCACCAATTGCCACCAGCATAAACGCTAGCGGTAAGCTAATGCCACCCAGCCACCAAACACTCACGCCAACGACGGCCAGTCCAATCAAGACTAAGCTCACCGTCAATTGAACAATATAGCGCAACTTTCGTCCAACCAAGTTCATTCGGGTGCTCTGTCCTTCAAAAAAGAGCAACGGCGCCACGATCAGCCCCATAAACACCTCTGAATCAAACGCCACCACGTGCTGCCGAATCACGGGAATCAAAAACATGAGTGCCCCAATCACTAAACTCACGTAGTTCGCCGAAACCCGCGGCACCACCTGCGCCACCAAAATACTCACGACCGCCGCCAATAACCACAGGCTGGTCGATATCATCAACGTCATAGCCGTCCCCCGCTTTCTTGCCCTATTCTACCCTAATTATATCATCGGAATGATTGCATAATTCTAATAGATTAGACTAGTCGGTATCATGTGTCAATTGATGGGACTTGCTGTCGTTCGTGTCCAGCGTAAGCATAATGCGGTTTAGTTTGTGAAGTGCGGTGATTGGTTTGAACTGTCGATTCCGGTAGGCGACTAGGTTCCTGCTGTGGGGCCGGCCTGAGCCAAAGGGCGGTCTCAGTCCTCAAATTGAAGCCTCGCCAAAAACCGTGCAAGTCTTCAATTTGTCCCCGATAATTGGCGGTTGTTGGAAGTTCGTCAACAACCACCAATTATCGCGATACAGCATCCACCTAGTCGCCTACCTGCATCTCGCATTGCGCAATTCGGCACTATTGCAGATCATCTCAAGTGCTTAGCTGAACAGCTTGCGACAGTATTACAACGACTGACGTTGAGTCGACAAACACTAAAGTC
>NZ_BBAD01000028.1 GCF_001311075.1 Secundilactobacillus similis DSM 23365 = JCM 2765 | reverse complement strand
GCTTCTCCGAGTGCGTTTCGGCGTGGTGGCAGAAAGTGGTTTTGTAGGCGAGTTTGGGATGTTGTCGTAAAGCGGAACGTTACAGTTCGAGTGGCGCCGAAACCTAGGTAGCAGGAACGCGCGTCGCCAGAAACACTTGGTAATGTGCAACGACCAATTCCTGGTTTTGGGGGCGACTTGCCGTTTTTGACTTACATGCAGCTCTCTGCCTTGCCGAGCGCGTTTCAGCGTGGTGGCCAGAAAGTGGTTTTGTAGGCAAGTTTAGGATGCTGCCAGGCAGCGAAACATCATGGTTTAAGTGGCGCCGAAATCTATATAATAGGAATGCGCGTCGCCAAAAGCACTCAGCAATGGGCAACAACTAAGCTACCGGTTTTTGGTAGCTTTACTGATGGTGCCCTTATACATAGCTCTCTGCTTCTCCGAACGCGTTTCGGCGTGGTGGTCGGAAAGTGGTTTTGTAGGCAAGGGCAAGTTTTGGATGTTACCGGAAAGTGAAACGTTGCAGTTCAAGTGGCGCCGAAATCTAGGTAATGGGCAACAACGAGTCCTACAAAAATAGAACAAATTACCCAGTGAATTTTTGGGTTAACTTGTTCTATTTTTTGGGATTTTTAACGATTATTACCGCCGAAAAACAAAGTCTGTGTACTTTGGATTGGCACCGGTTAAATCGCGTGCGTAGATTTTGTGCGCACTAAAATACTTAATCTTATATCGCCAAGCAATTCCACCCTTTGGTGCGTTGCCGTAAATTCGGCCAACGAGGTAGTAAACGTGACCACCAAGGTATTTGTACTTAACTTTATATGTGGTGTAGGTATCAACCGCAAAAGCGGATGTATAGCGCATGGCCTTAGTTCCAAATTTAATCGTTGCGTGATCAGTTCGACCACCATCCCGAAATGATTTAGCCTTATAAGTCTTATTCTGAAAGGCCTTGGGAATGCCAGTATGAACTTTATCCGCATTGGCAGTAGTATCAGTAGCGCTAAATACACTTATTAGACCTAAGCTTAGGCTTAAAGCTACTAATCCAATTTTTTTCATGTTAATGCCCCCTAATGTTTCTATCGTATCCTTATTATTTAAAAATAAAAGTAGAATTATTAGTGTAACTAACATGAATCGGTTCCAATCAAAAAGCGTAGTGCTATAATCACCACTACGTTTTCTGAATGAGTATTAAACTGTTTTATGCTCGTTGATCATCAGAACTAAGACGGCTCCGACTAATGCAATAATAGCTAAGAATGGTAGGATTGGCATATATTGCTTACCAACCATGCTGAACAGCACAGCGCCAAGAACGGGTGCCAAAATTTGAGCGCCAGTATTCGCAAAGTTGAGAATCCCTAAGTCTTTAGCGGCGGTTTCTGGATCGGGCAAAACTTCTAGGTTCAAGGCTTGATCGACAGCGAAGAAAATCCCAGAACCAGTACCAGCGATAATACCATACCAAATCATTGCGGATGGTGTCCGTAAGATAAATGGCAACATTGTTCCAATAGCGGTTAGTAACGCAGCAAAGGCAACGGGCCATTTCCGAGTATGCAGCTTATCTGAAATCATCCCGGAAGTTGACGAGAAGATGATGGCGGTAACCATCGTAGCGGTACCCATGAGTGAGACGTATTTACCAGCGGCCGTACTCCCTAATCCCATCCCAGTTGTTAAGAAGAAGATTTGATAAGTCCCAAAGGCGGTTACGGCAATGTTGATCATCATTTTACCGAATAGCGCAAGATAGAAGTTGCGGACTTTATGGATTGGGAAGATAAAGGCTTTCACAAAGCCACTCATATCCAATTTTTCCTTTGGCATATCTAAACTGGATTTTTCACGCATTAAAATTGCGGCAACTGGGCCTGAGAGGAGCATCATAATGGCTAAAATGAAGTAACCGGTGTTAACTAATCCGGGATTGCTAGTACTAAGGAAACGACCACCGATAACCGGTCCGCCATACTGGCCAATAACGTAACCAATGGCGTAGATGGATGAAATAGTACCACGATGTTGTGGCGCCACTTGGTCAGCGATAACGGCAATCAGTGGGGCAACAATCATGTTGATGAAGGTTTGAATCCCGCACCACAGAATGATAAATAGAGGAAGTTGACTTTGATCTTTAATAAGTCCTAGGCCAACCATAACAGCTGCGGTAAGAATGGAACCCCAGAGAATCCAAGGTGTCCGGCGGCCGAAGCGTGAACGGGTTCGGTCAGAAAGAGCACCAATGATAATGGTGGTAATCGTTGAAGTAACGGCACCTAACGTTCCTAGTAAGGCTAAGAAGTTATTGACCTTTGCGCCAGGTCCACCAAAAATATTGGCAAGTTTTGCAGGATTCAAAATGGAATTCAAACCCATAAATGGTGCTAACCAAAGTAAGGCGCCCAGTGCAACGGCAATCCCGACTAGGATTGGTGTCTTGGGTTGCTGTTCGTCAGCAACAGTTGCGTGCCAATTTGACTGCGGTGTTTCTGAATGATTTGCATCCAATGTAAGTTCCTCTTTTCGTTATTGGGCAACCATAAAGACCCTGACCGTCCATGGCTCAAGGGTGAAGGTTTGACCCTTCGTGAGGTTGCTGTGTTCGTGCAATTCGGTGCCTGACTCAGACTCGAAAGTAACTTTGTGGGCATCGTTAGAATAATTGAAGTAAAAGTCGAGTTTATCGCCGGAAGCGGTAATTAATTGCTTGTTAATAATTGGAAAAGTTTGTGATTGCCGATCTGACCACAGACTGATAGTTTTTAGAATACGTTCGTAAAGTGCTGAAATTGTTGTTGCGTTAAGGTAGGATCCTGCGTAGTAAACGTGGCCCTTACCAAAAGTATTTTCGGTAATCGCAGCATATTTCCCCCAATAAGGATGGTCGTAAGTTGCCAGAACATTACCAGTCGTTGGCGTTAGCAATTCGGCCCAGTAACGCACAGGTTGTGCTTGAACGGTTGGTAGATCGTCCGTTCCAGTAATGGTCATGTTGTCGCTTGGTTGATCGATACCGTAGTGCTTATCAGGTTCTACAAAGAGTTCATATTCAGCGCCAACGGATTTGGAAATAATAGCAGGTTGAGTTTCGGTTCGTACCTTGACGTTTTGGTCCGTAAAGCCGGAACGGAACGAGTAAAGAATTGTCCCACCTTGTTCAACAAACTCATTGAGTTGTTTGAGTTGATCGTCAGTTGCGGAATAGAGCATTGGGACGATTAAAAAGTCGTAGTTATCGTTGTTGATGCGTTCGTCACCAATTTGGCGAATATCGGCTTCTACATTAAGTCGGTATAACGGATCGTAGTAACTCCGCAACACATCGTTGTACTGGTGTTCATCGGTTTTATCAAAAATGGTGTTCTTGTACGGGAACCAATCAACGGCACTCATAGCTTGGTTGCTAACGACAAATGCAACCCGGTTTTGTTTCTTTGTGTTAGTGAAGGTGTCACTTAATGCATTGAGATCGGCGCCAATCGTTTTAGCTTCGTTGTAAACTGGATTTGGCTTAAAATCATGCCCTAAGAGACCCTTCCAATACGTTTCGTAACTGTTATGAAGGGAACTCCAGTGCCAGTAACTAATCATGTTGGCACCAGAAGCAATGTGTGAATAGGCCTGTAACTTAAGTTGACCAGGGTATGGCACCCAATGACGAAAGGCTTGGGCTTCAGTTTCCATGACGATATAGTTGGCGTCCTTAGTTGATCGAGCCATATCACCACAAAACGCAATTTCGGTACCAGTTAGGTTATCTTGAGATGGGTGGTAAACATCGACTGCGGTGACGTCAAAGGCTTTGGAAATCTCGAAATGATTAGCATCGGGATTGAGACCGAACGATAACTTCCGCCATTCCATATCGAAGTTATTAGTTACAAATTGATCATTTCGTTTGTATTCGTTGACGATATTAACTTGCCAACTTAAGAAATCAACGACTAAGGTCCGTTTATATTCTTCAAATGCAGTTCCAAGACTACCGTTAATCGTTGTATTTACTGGTGGAAAGTCTTCCCATGCATTGATTCGGTTACTCCAATAATCCAGACCGTAGGCGGCGTTAAGCGCATCTAAATCACCATCAAATTTTTGTTTCAACCATTTTTGAAACCCAATGTAGACGTTTTGGCTACTGGTGTTAAAATGTTTTGTTTCGTTGTCGACTTGGAAGCCGATAACGTTTGGATGGTTGACGGTTCGACTAACCATTTTGCGGATGATTCGTTCTGAGAGGTGTCGGAAAACTGGATTGGTAATGTCGATGATTTGACGAGAGCCGTATTCTCGTTTACCGGATTTGTCAGTCAGCATCACGTCAGGATATTTTTTAGCCATCCATGTTGGAATGGCATATGTCGGAGTACCGATAATAACTTTAATACCGGCCTTTTCCATAGCGTTAACAACTTTATCAAGTTTGCTGAAGTCGAAGGTACCTTCTTGGGTTCGTACGTACTCCATGTACTTTCCCCGATTCGAACAACGTTAATATTAGCTGCCTGCATCATCTCGATATCTTTATCGAGGCGGTCGTATGGCAAGTACTCGTAATAGTAAGCGGCACCGTAAAGGAACTGATTAAATTTCATGAATTAAAGATCTCCTTTCGTAGGTACAAGTTATTTGATTCAGAAAGCGCTTTCTTTATCTGTATTCAGTATGTCAGGTTAGTTAGAAATTGTATATGTGAAAACTAAGCTTGAATTTATCCAAATATGACTTTAGTATAGAACTTAACAAAGTTACGTTGGTTTGGGGGAGGCGAAATATCAATGGATTTTATGAAGGATGCCAAGCGGTTACCAGTACTTGATTGGAATCTAACTTTCTTTGGCGCACATGAACAGCTGGTTGGAGCAGATTGGATTGTGCCAATGGAGAAACACTATGCATTTGAATGTATCTACGTGTTGGCCGGGCAAGAATTTATTAAAATTTACGGTAACGTTTATACGTTGAAGGCTGGTGATTTTTTCCTTGTGCCACCAGAATTTTTACATCAGGTTTGGGCGGGAGAGAGTCTTAAATACTTTTGTTTTCACTTTGATATTGATGATCCAGCGCTGAAAGTCCAGCTGATTAAAGGACTCAATTATGACTATGAGAAAGACAGTGACTTATCAAAACAACTCAAGCCACACTTTGACAAGCTTGATTCATTGGTAGCTGATGAATCGTTTGATTTTGACACAAAAATGGTGATTCAAATTGAGTTATCAAAAATCCTTCGAATCTTTTTCCAGGCAACAAAACGTAGTCAGCACAGCAATGCCACGACCAGCACTGAGTATGCTCGGTTAATGGCAGACTATCTCAAGGAACAGTTAACGACTCAAGTTCTTAATTACGTGAAAAATGGCTATATTCCAGATGATCGTATGGTTGAAGTTTCTTCAGCAATCGCTAAAATCGGTTTTAGTAACGGATATGGGTTTCGGATTTTTAAGGAAACGTATGGTATCTCACCACGAGATTACTTGTCAAAGTTGAAAATTAACGAAGCTAAAAAGCTGTTAGGGAAGCCACAGTATTCGATCAATGATATCGGGAGTGCATTAGGGTATCGAAATTTAGCCAATTTTAGTCGCCAGTTTAAACGGTGGACTGATATTTCACCGAGTCAATTTCGAAAACAGGGGCAAGAGAATAGTCGGTAGGTTTTAAAAGGATAAAAAATGGTATGGTTTGGCCAAGCATGAAAATGAAATAGGTCGGTTAATAATCTACTCATAAGTGGATTGTTAACGGCCTGTTTATTTTGTTTTATAAAAAATCATCCCACACCGGCATCTCACTACCAGTCTGCTTCGCCTGTCGAATCGCCTTATAGTAATTCACCTTACTCTGAATATGATGATAATTCTGCTCCAACAGAGTCAACTGTTCTTCAACCTGCTGGCAGTGGTTGTCCAACAAGGTAATTAGCTTATCCAAGTCCGGTTCATCATCTTCATAGTGAAAAACGGTCCGTAGTTCGGCAATTGACATGCCGGTGTTTTTAAAACAAAGTAACGCCCGAATGCGTTCGACGTTATCAACCGTATACACCCGATTTTTACCGTTGCGTTCAACGCCTGGAATTAGACCTGCCGTTTCGTAATAACGTAGCGTGGAGAGCGGTAAATCGAACTTAGCTGCAACTTCGTGAATTGAATAAGTCTGCATCAATGTCAACTTCTTTCAAATTAGCCTTTACTTCAAGCATACTTTAAGTGCTATGATTTTGGAAACGGATTCTAAAATAAAGGAGCGACTTAAATCATGAAATACCGACATTTAGTTAAACAAGGATTACAGGTTAGCGAAATTGCATTAGGTAGCTGGATGACCGATGTTAGCGATTCTAAGGCCCAGGACCTAGCAGCTCAAAGTATTAAGCTCGCATACGAAAACGGCGTCAACTTCTTTGACTGTGCGGATGCGTACAGTGGTGGCGCGGCTGAACGCTTTTTGGGTAAGGCATTGAAGCAATATGACCGCAAAGAATTGATCATTTCCAGCAAAGTCTTTTTCCCAACCGGCGATGGCATTAACGACCGTGGACTGTCACGGAAACATATCTTTGAATCAGTGGATCAGTCGTTGAAGAACTTACAAACGGATCACTTAGATCTGTATTTTGCCCACCGGTTCGACCCTGAAACGCCATTAGAGGAAACCTTGCAAGCCATGAGTGACTTGATCGACCAAGGGAAGATTTTGTACTATGGCGTCAGCGAATGGCGGCCGGTCCAGATTTTGGAAGCCCAGTTGGTGATTCAAAAGTTAGGCTTGCACCCAATGTCAGTGGTTCAACCCCAATACAACATGTTTGATCGCTACATTGAACATGAATTGATTGACGTTTGTGATAAGCTAGGCCTTGGCATCGTGCCATTTTCGCCGCTATCACAAGGGCTGTTAACTGGTAAATACCGGAAGGGACAACCGATTCCAGCTGGTTCACGGGCAACGTATCAGGATCAGATTCAGCCTTACTGACGGATGAAAATTTGGATAAGGTTGAAGCGTTGATCAAGATGGCCGAAAGCTTAGATACTGACTTAGCAACCTTTGCGTTAGCTTGGACGTTGCGGAAACCGCAAATTACCAGTTTGATTACCGGTGCCAGCAAGCCGGCTCAATTGAAGAATAATTTGAAGGCGTTGGATTTGGTAATTCCGGAGAGTTACTTTAAGCAGATCGATGAGTTGTTGGGGTTTAAGAAGTTTTTCCGGGTAATTGGGTAGATTCTGGAATAAATCCGATTAAAAGCCGTGATGAATACCCGTGAGGTGTTGATCACGGCATTTAATTGTGCAACCAAAGGCGATTGTTTGGTGGTAACCAGCGAACAAGTTATACTAAAAATAATAGGTTCTAAGGAGATGGGAAAAATGACTACTAGAGATAGCCTTGATCATTATCGTGAATTACCAGTTGAAGTTGAACAGGCAATGATAATTGCGAAGTTGGAAGAATTGGGGTTGATTGAGGATACCGGTGAAGTAGTCGACGATTTTGAAGAGTTGAAAACGCGCTGGTTATCTGAATCGGATCATAGCGGAATAGTGTGATGACCTAATTAAAGTGAATGAAATATATTCCAATTCGTAACGCCAGTATTATTCTCCAAAGCTGACCCAAGCTCAACAACGCATATCAATAGGCGTCTTACTAAACCCAACTTTAGGGTTTCAGCAAGGCGCCTATTTCGCATCCTAACTATGAAATAACTTCATTTCAATATCTTGATTATAATTCCCAAATCCGTGTCCAAAGATGCAGCAACCCCCATTATTTTTCGCATTCTTCTTAATCCCAAACCGAACAGAGAAGGTTTCGCGATGGGTGTCTAGATCTTCCAAAGACACATTGGTAAACGGTTGACCCTCTAAGAAACTCCCATCATGAGTCAAGCGAAGGGTTTTCAGGACACCATACTGGTTAACGTTATCAGGCACCCATTCAGGGGTGTACTTACCACGAATATCTGAAAAGTCACCGGGACTAGTCCACGTTCCAATTTCAGTACCGTTAATGTAGAACGTGATATCAGAAGGCCATACGTTATTTGAAAAAGGAAATTCTGAGCCGAGTTCCATCGAGAGATCGAGCATCTCTAGTTTATCGTTTTTGGCGAGGTAGTTGGGAAATTGATACTCGACAAAGCCGTTGCACCACCAGATCATACCGGCGCTTATTCGGGCGGGGTCCATAAAGTAAGCTGGATTATCAACTTTACCGATGTAGTCGTCTTTTCCCGCTAAACCGCAGGAAGGGGTCACCGAAAAGTTGGTAAAGTGACCAACAGGCACCTGGGTTTCGTAATGTTCAAATTCTGAATAAATGGCCTGAGGAAAGTGGACGTTAATGTTATCCACCTGCAGGCGAGACACTTTGTTATGACCAACGCGTTCAAACTTAACGATGCCGGCCTGTGCGAGTTTATTTAAATGCATCAAAATGATGGTATCACTTAACTTAAGTTCGGTCGCTAGGTCCTGAACACTCATCTTACGATTGGATAATTTTTGAATAATGTGTAACCGAACGGGGCTGGCTAATGCTTTAAAAACGGGTAGCGAGCTATCTGAAATATCTGTTTCCATGCAAAACATCTCCAATGTTTTCGTTTCTTGTTATTTAATAAACAAGTTTTTTGTTGCTTATTTAGCAATAAAACTTTCTTTTTTTAATTATAACAATAAAAAACGTTTGCGATAAACGAAAAAAAAAAGAAAAAACATCAAAAAGCCGGTTGTAATCGTTTTCTTCTCATCTTATGATAATCGCGTGCACTGATAAGAAATAAAAACTACGTAGTTTAATTTTAAGGGAGATTGTACTTATGGCGAACACAACACAATATACTAATCCGCTAATCGTTCAACGTGCGGATCCATTTATTTATAAACATACTGACGGTTACTATTACTTTACGGCGTCGGTACCTGCTTATAACTTGATTGAAATTCGGCGGGCAAGAACGTTAGAAGGATTAGCACATGCTGCACCACGTACTATTTGGCGCAAGCATGAAAGCGGTCCCATGAGTCAATTGATCTGGGCACCTGAAATTCACTATATTGACGGCAAATGGTTTATCTACTTCGCTGCTGCTGAAACGACGGCATTCGATAAGAACGGCATGTTCCAGCACCGGATGTTCTGCATTGAATGTGATGCAGAGGACCCAATGGTAAGTGAAGACGATTGGATCGAACGCGGTCAAGTTGAAACTGGCATGGATTCATTCTCATTGGATGCAACGTGTTTTGAAGCCAACGACAAACTTTACTACGTTTGGGCGCAAAAGGATCCTGAAATCAAAGGGAACTCTAACTTATACATTGCTGAAATGAGCAATCCTTGGACGTTGAAGACGAAGCCAGTAATGTTAACAAAACCGGAATACGAATGGGAGACCCGCGGATTCTGGGTTAACGAAGGACCAGCTGTTATTCATCGTAATGGTCGTTTCTTCTTAACTTACTCTTCAAGTGCAACCGATGAGAACTACTGCATGGGCATGCTTACTGTTGATGAAAATGCCGATTTATTGGATGCTGCTAACTGGCACAAATCTGATGAACCAGTTTTCCAAAGTGATTTAGCTGAACATCAATTTGGCCCTGGCCACAACTCATTTACGATTGCTGAAGATGGTCAAACCGATATTTTAGTTTACCATTGCCGTGATTATACAGATATCAAGGGTGATCCATTATACGATCCAAACCGTCATACGAAAGTACAGAGTTTTACTTGGAACGAAGATGGCACGCCAAACTTTGGCAAGCCAGTACCTTACAACTACGAATAGGAGTATCAAATTCATGGACGCAAAAAAAAGTGAAAGTAAAAACTTTTGGGGCTTCCCCATTACCCACTTTAGTTACTTCTTTATCTGGGCAACAGTTTATGGTTATTTAACTCTTTGGATGGAACAAGTTGGTCATTTGAACGGTACTGAATCAGGTGCCGTATTCTCAATGATGGCCGGTATCTCATTGATCTTCCAACCAATCTTTGGGGTCGTTTCTGATAAGCTATTATTCCGGAAAACTTTGATTTTAACAATTTCAGTTGTCGCAATCTTCATTGGACCATTCTTCCAATGGGCGTTTCTACCATTAATGCACATTAATGCTGCGCTTGTTGCGATTGTAACTGGTATTTTCTTAAGTTTCATTTTAAACGGTGGGGTTTCTGTTATTGAACAGTACGTTCAACGTGCTAGTTTGGCTAACAAGTTTGAATATGCGCACTCCCGTGTTGGTGGTTCTGTTGCCGGGATTGTTGCCTCATTGATTGCCGGTCGTTTATTCCTGTGGAGCCCTAACTCAATTTTCTGGGCATGTTCTATTGCTGCCGTTATCTTGACTGGGTTCTTATTATTCAGCGATAAGATCAACATGGAAAATGCGGATGCCGCTGGTGATACTTCTGATTCTTTGGATTGGAAGACAGTTGTTTCAGTGTTCAAGATCAAGAACTTATGGGTATTGGCCATCTTCTACATGGGTGCATCAGCTATCTTTGATGTGTTTGACCAACAATTTATCATCTTCTTCAAGACGTTCTTCCACACTGCTGCTCAAGGGACGTTGGTTTACAGTTACATGACTTCAGGTCAAACGGCCATTGAATTCCTATTGATGTTCCCAATGCCATGGATCATTAACAAGATTGGTTCACGGAATGTTGATTGCTTATGGGTTCTTAACTTGTATCCGGATTTTAGGTTCTGCATTAGCGCCATCATGGGGCTGGGTTGTCTTCTTCCGTTTGATTGCCGGGCTTGAAATGCCATTGCTGTTGACTTCTATCATGAAGTACATTGCTGGGGCCTTCGATATTCGGTTATACGCTACTGTGTACGCGTTAGCGTCGAACTTTGCTAAGCAAATATCCGTGTTTATCTTCTCGTCAGTTGCTGGTAAGTTATACGATGTTATCGGTTACCAACACACTTACGTTATCATGGGGATCGTTGTGTTCGTGATCACCTTGTTCGCTGCCTTTGCTTTGAAGAAGGAAGATCCAGTTCAAGCTGGTGAAGTCGCTGCTGATAGCGGAGATGTAAGCGCTGTTAAGAAAGAATAAATATAATTAGTTTACTCAACTCGGGTAAGGTTAAAAATGAAACGCACGTTGTTGAGGTGATTTACCAACAACGCGCGTTTTTATGATAATTAGTGTTTTGAATTAAAGGAGATGGCAGTTATTAAATCTAAATTATTTGTCGATCGAACTAATGAAATCGCTAAAATTGATCCGAGAATGTGGGGCTCATTTACTGAACATCTTGGACGTTCAATTTATGAAGGCATCTATCAACCAGATCATCCAACGGC
Organism: Secundilactobacillus similis DSM 23365 = JCM 2765; assembly: GCF_001311075.1. GTDB lineage: Bacteria > Bacillota > Bacilli > Lactobacillales > Lactobacillaceae > Secundilactobacillus > Secundilactobacillus similis. Next base: position 23,731 of record NZ_BBAD01000028.1, on the reverse strand, counting down.
TGACAAAGACGGCTTTCGGCAAGATGTTATCAACGCCGTTAATCAGTTAAACGTACCGCTGATTCGTTACCCAGGTGGCAACTTTGTATCAGCTTATAACTGGGAAGATGGTATCGGGCCTAAAGATCAACGACCAACTCGGCTAGATCTAGCCTGGTCAACGATTGAGCCAATCAGTTCGGGGTTCACGAATTTGTTAAGTGGTGCCAAAATGTTAATGCAGAACCTGATATGGCAGTTAACCTAGGTACCCGCGGCATCGATGCTGCGCGCAACTTAGTGGAATATTGCAACTTTCCTAAAGGAACTTATTGGAGTGATTTACGCCGAAAGAACGGTGCTGAGGAACCATTTAACATTAAGGTTTGGTCACTGGGAAATGAAATGGATGGCGATTGGCAAATTGGTCATAAGACGGCTAGTGAATACGGGCGATTAGCGCACGAAACAGCCAAAGCGATGAAAATTGTCGATCCAAGCATCGAATTAGTTGCTAGTGGGAGTTCGCTTCGAACGATGCCAACCTTTGGTAGTTGGGAAGAAACCATTTTAGACCACGTCTATGATGATGTTGACTACCTATCGCTCCACCAGTACTATGGCAATGAAGCTAATGACCTGCAAGGGTTCTTAGGTAAATCGGTTGATTTTGACGGTTTTATTAACGACGTTGTTGCTGTGTGTGATGCAGTAAAGGCGCGCAAACATAGTAAGAAGACAATCAATCTGTCCATGGATGAATGGAACGTCTGGTATCACAGCCATGCCCAAGATGATGCACAAGCCAAGTGGCAACATGCACCGCATTTGTTGGAAGATCACTACAACTTCGAAGATGCGCTCTTGGTCGGTAGCTTAGCAATCACGTTAATGAAACACGCTGATCGCGTCAAGATTGGTTGTTTAGCACAATTAGTGAACGTGATCGCACCGATTATGACTGAAACTGATGGTGGGGTTTGGTTCCAATCAATCTTCTACCCATTCATGCAAGTATCACAATTTGGTCAAGGGATCGCATTGACTCCTCGCCAAGAAGTCGATACCTACCATTCAGCTGATTACGACGTGCCATATACGGACTCGATGATGGTCTACAATCCAGATACGCAAGAAGTTGTCGTATTTGTTGAAAATAAGGCCTCCGAGGCAATGGATTATGAAGTCCACGTCGATAATATGCAGTTGGGTCAGCTCGTCGAAGCAACTCAGTTCTGTGGTTACGATATTAAGCAGACGAATGAGAATCAGGAAATGAAGATTCAACCATTGACGAACGTTAAGGTTGATGGCAATCTTGTTCAAAGTAAGCTACAGCCGTTGTCGTGGAATATGATTCGGGTTTCGGTTAAGAACGATTAATTAGATTTAATCAATTAGTTTGATTTGATACAGGTAACTCACACAACTCACATATGAAGCGGGTCGCATGCCAAGTGGTGTGCGACCGTTTTTGTTGTGGGTTTCTAGGTTCGTTCAACGTCTAAATCTACGATATAATAAACCAGATTAACCTTATACGGATGAAGGTGACAAGGTGGTATTAGTTGAGGAATTACGCAATCAGCGTGATAAAACCATGGCGGGTAATTTATATTATTGGACGCAAATTTTCTTTTCTTATAACAATAATCATATTGAAGGTGTCAGGCTGTCGCTGGACCAGACCCAGCAGATTTTTGACACGGGGACAATTTTCGCCAACGATAAAAACGATCCGATCAGAGTTGATGATATTGTTGAAACGCAAAACCACTTTAAGGCCTTTGATTTCGTTTTAGATACGATTGATGAGCCGCTAACACCGGCGTATATTATTCAAATCCATAAAATTCTAAAAACTTATACTAGTCAGGAAAAAGATTCCCGTTATAACGTGGGTGGCTTTAAACAAGTTCCCAATGACATCGGCATGTTAGATGCAGTTAAAACAACGGTACCGAAGAACGTGAAGGCCGATTTAACACGTTTATTTCAAAATTGGGAATCACAGACCCCAAATGAGCGGCAGCAACTTGCGCAACTCGCAAATTTTCACCAATCCTTTGAACTCATTCATCCATTTAGTGATGGCAATGGCCGAGTGGGACGGTTGTTGCTGTACAAGGAACTTTGTCGGGCGCAAGCGGTGCCGTTTATTATTCGAGATGAGAATCGGACCTACTATATTCGGGGATTGAAGACGTTTGCGTCAACCCCGGGGTATTTAGTAGATACGTTCGGGTATGAGCAGGATTATTATGAGACGTTGATTCAGAAATTTTTGCCGAATTTTGGTTAAAAATAGCGTAAAAGTGGCGCGACATTTTGCTGATTAGCAGAATGTCGTGCCACTTTTTGATTAAAGAAAAATAATAGGTGTTTAATGGTTACTGGCGTTTAAGTCGAGTCTTGAGTATGGTTAAAGCCTCGGAATCTAGAGGAAGTACTTTAATATAATCCTGACCGTTATAAGCCCCAGAAATTAACTCAGCACCTTCTTCATTAGTGATAGGGTAATCCAAGCGACGCGCAATAAAGAAAAAGTCGCGTTCGGGTAAGGCACCATAAAGGAACTGATTATAGGCCTTGGTTAATTTCAGGTATTCAGTACCATCAGTTGGTGTTTGGTTGATTAAGCGAGAGAACTCGGCCATTTTATTTAAAACGTATTGTTGAGTTACCAACGAAACTTCCTCCAAATTGAAATAACGTTCTAAGTTATGCAATCACAAAGTGCGCGGTCATCCCCAACGTTTCAAATAATGCTTGCCAACGCGAAGGACTTAATGATAATTGCCCAAGCTCGGCTTGGGCAATTTGACTCTGGGTATAATTTTTAGATTTGGCCGCAACTTCTTGTTGGGTCATATGTTTGGCTTGACGGAGATGTTTGAATTTGTAAGCGACTCGAGCGTCTTCGTTGATATCTAAGACATCAGATAAGTCTTGGTCGTTGCGAGCTGCTATGATCAATTTGGCCAATTCGGTATTCGTCATCGAGTGATCAAGATTTTTACCTAAAAATACCAAATCGCGAATGTTGATAGTTGGGTGTAAGAGCTGATTGTAAGCTTTAGTTGCATCAAAAAATTCAGTTGAATCTCGAGGTGCTGTTTCAATAATATGGGTGTATCGATTGAGTTGTTCTAAGGCTTGTTGTTCTGAAATTGGGGGATTAGCCATTGTGTGGGCCTCCTTCAAGTAATTAATCACAATATAGCATGATATTCTAATTTAAAATAATAAAGCATGCCATTATCAATGAGGTTGCTCCCCCTCAACCGCCTCATACCGATAAACAACCGACAAACTATTCGTTGCCGCCCGCGAATCAATCCCGTTTACCAAGCCGGCGTTGATCAGTTGCGTCATCGATTTGGTTTCCAGCGCGATGAACCAACTCGTTCTTGACAGTTGGGAGCGGTAGACGAGACTGGTTGGACTTTCAGCATCGGTCAAAGGAAGTTCGTCAATTGGATGATCAGCTTGAGCTGCTGATTTGAGTAACCGATTTAGTTTGGTCAAATCTTGGAAGTTACAAGTGATGTCGGTTGTGTGCAGGTAGGGCTGTTCGTGGCAAAAGTGGCGTTGAAAGTACTGATCTAGAAAGAAGGCGTCGGTCCACTCCATCGCGAAGGTCCCAACTTGGTTCGTTTGTTGACCAAGGGGGTGCAGTAAGGTTGACAGTGCTTGGTCAACTTGAATTCCCGGAACGGTCTGATTGGTATCGCGCAGTGAGATATCAAAGTTGGGTTGGTTTTTAGATTCTGGGTGATTGAAGGTGATGATTCTGGTTAACGACATGGTGAGGGTCATGGGAGAACCTCCTTGTACTTATTTTAAGTGATGCTTTGGGTGATGCTACACCGTTATTTAACCTCATTATAGCATCAGGTTGATGAGACATTATCCGTCTCAGTTTAATAAACCTTATTACGCTATAAACGGGATACTACCGATAATACTCAGTCAAGAAAAAGTGTCTGATTAACCGTTGACATGGCTAAGCAGTATGATAAGATGATAAAATAATGAGAAAACTTATTTATTATTTATCTTATAAGCAACTTAGATTCAAGAGCGTGTAGCAGCTACATAGGGTCAAATGATATTAATGACGGCATCACGTCAATTTCAATCAAAAAGGATGGTAATTAATGACAGCAAGTTCAGTTTTAACGGATGAAGCGGTGTTAAAGGCCTACAAGGTGTTAGCGCCAGTAGTCACCCACACGCCGTTGCAGTACAGCGCGTATCTATCACAAAAATATAATTGTAACGTTTATTTGAAACGTGAGGACATACAAGCAGTTCGGTCCTTCAAGATTCGCGGCGCCTATTACGCCATTTCGCAGGTGCCAGACGACGTGCGTCAGCGCGGCGTTGTGTGTGCCAGTGCGGGAAACCACGCGCAAGGGGTGGCGTGGACTAGCGCCAAAATGGCTATCCCGGCCACGATTTTTATGCCGGTGACGACACCAAAGCAAAAGATTGATCAGGTCAAATTCTTTGGTGGTGACAAGTCGAAAATCGAACTGGTCGGCGACACCTTTGACGCGGCCAATGCTGCAGCGGTTGCCTTTAGTGAGGCACACAACCAGACCTTCATCGCGCCATTTGACGACTTAAACACCATGGCGGGCCAAGGGACCTTAGCCGTTGAAGTCTTCAATGATGCGCAGGAACAGTCTAAGTCCATCGATTTCCTATTCGCGGCCATTGGCGGTGGTGGTTGATCAGTGGGATCAGTACTCACGCGAAGGCGGTCAGTCCGCAGACGACGATTGTGGGGGTTGAACCCAGCGGGGCGGCCTCGATGGCTAAAGCCTTTGCGGTGGGGCATCCTCAAGCCCTTGAGACCGTGGATAAGTTTGTGGATGGCGCGGCCGTTCAAAAAGTGGGCGAGCTGACCTACGCCACCTGTCAGGAAAACGTGGATCGGTTGATCGAAGTGCCTGAAGGACTAGTTAGTACGACGATTCTAGACGTTTATACCAAGTTAGCGTTGGTTGCTGAACCAGCGGGCGCGTTGAGTATTGCAGCTTTGGAAGTCTATAAGGATCATTTAGCCGGCAAGAACGTGGTGTGCGTGGTTTCCGGTGGGAACAACGATATCAACCGGATGCAAGAAATTGAAGAACGGTCGTTGATCTACCAAGGGTTGCAACACTACTTTGTGGTCAACTTTGCGCAACGGGCTGGGGCACTGCGGGAGTTCGTGAACGTGGTGTTGAACCCGGATGACGACATCACGAAGTTTGAATATACGAAGAAGGTCAACAGTGCCGAAGGGCCTGTGTTGATCGGGGTTCGGTTGGGTGACGCCAAGAATCTGGATCGTCTGTTGGAGCGGTTGGCTGAGTTTGATCCGAACTATATTAATTTGCAGGAGAATCAGCGGTTGTATCGGATGTTGGTTTAGTTCAACTGACGCTGATTAGTCGCTGCTATAAACTAATTGGTGGCATAACTAAAATAGGTCGTTGAATTCGAGTTTCGAGTTCGGCGGCCTATTTTTAATCGTATCCAGTTATTATCGGTTGTATGTATTTTATTAGAATGTTACTCTAAAGTTGTATCATGGCCTTTTAGCTGAATAATTATATAGTTGGAAAGTAATTTTAAATTGAACAATTACTGGTTAATTTTTGCTAGTAACTGATTTATACTAGACGGTAATAAGGATGGGTGGCTTCGGACTTTTGAACGAAGGTACTCAGCTGGTAAGTCAACTAGCTCGTGTGGAAACGAGTTAGGATATCATCATTAGGGGGCTAAAGTGCAGGCGACTTGCGTTGCATTTGAGCAGTAGGTGATTGCGGGAATCACCGGTAAGATGACACATTTAGGAGCAGGAGGGGCTTTCTATGAAAAATCATCAAAATGAGTCTAAGCTGTTTAGGGACAGTCTGGAAGAAAAACGGCACTATAAGTTATACAAGAAAGGGAAACTCTGGCTAATTGCTGGGATTTCGCTTTTTTCGTCTAGCTTAGTTGTGTTTCCAGATAATAGTTCAGTAACTGCCCATGCTGCGACTGACGCGGCAGTTAGTACGAGTGCGGTGACCAGTGCGACAACTAATCAGCAGCAAGTGACGCTGAAAACCAGTCAAGTGACTGATCCGGCAACCAGTGTGCAAGCGGATGGTTCATTAAGCAGTGCTGATGACGCATCGACGAGTCAGTCTGAAACGGCAAGCAGTGTTAATGACGCATCGACGAGTCAGTCCGAAACGACAAGTGGCACTGGTGAGGTAGCAACAAATCAGCCCGAAACGGCGACTACAGCGGCTGAGTCAACGGTTACGCAATCCGAGACGTCAACGGCTGATCAGACTAAGGCTAAAACGGTCATCAACGGGACGGATACGACAACACCTACGAGCTCAACGCAGTCAACGACGGCTAACGATGGCCAATCAGTAACGACCCCAGCCGTCAGCAAGGGGTCACCAACAACAGCCACTAAAGTAACGACTTACAGTGCCGAAACTGGCCAAAAATTGGTGAAGCAGGCTACCGATATCAGTAGCCAAATTGCAACAACGGTGACGCAAGGAGCGACGGTTGCGAACCAAAGTGAGACTGACAACATTCCAACGGACAAGGCGTTAACCGCGCTTGCCACCCACGCAACCAATGAAGTGCAATCCGTAACGGACGCCGTTGCCCAAGCTGATAGTCAATCAGTGACAAATCTGGATAGTGCAGTGTCATCACTGAATTTAGCAGCCACAATTGTGAATAACATGAGTCAAGAACTGGTTCAAGCGGGCGTTTTACTGGAATCAGATAAAAAGGGAGTTTCTGCCAGCGTTTTAGTGAATGCCCAAGCCGCCCAAGAACGGGCTAGTTTACCAGATGGCGTGACGACTGAACTAGATGCTTATGGGGATCTGATTGTAAACGCTCCTAGTAGCGCCGTTTATCAAGCTGTTGTGACAGCGCTTACGCAACAGGGGTTAACGGCTAGTTTCCGGGAGATTGTTGATCCAAATGACTACACGGGAACGGATACGGTTGCATTTACCTGGGGCACGGATATCAGCGGCAGCAAGGATACGACTGCCACGACGCCTGGTGATAGCTATAAGTTCACTTCCGGACAACAAATTCCCCTTAAGATAACGATGACGGGGACTGCCGGCGATACATTTTCCTTTACGACTTCCAAGGGCGCATACTTCGAAGCGTACAATGGCACGCCGACAGTAGTCAGCAATACCGATGGTAGCTTAACGTATACCTGGACACTGCCAGGGACTGGTAACCAGATTTACGCGGTCAACGTTGGGAAGGCCAATTTGCTGAGAGATGTCGCTTCAGGCGCTCAGCAGACCATTACACTGGCAATTAATAACGAGGCAGTGCCAACTGCAACCCAAACGTTTACGTTGGACCCAAACATCAAAATAACGAGTGGGACGATTTTTGCCGTCAATCAATCCGAAAAGACGACGGATGAACCGTATATCTACGGGGCTCGGTTTAATATCAGTGGCTCAGACTATACGGATAAATTCTATGCCTCAATTCCAGTACCGTCGAACTTTAAGCTGGATGAGGAGATGACTACTGCCTTAAACAAGACGCCTGAGGCGAAAGGCGTGTTGCTTCAATGGCTGACGATTCCTAGTATTGGTTCAACCCTGCAACCATTGACCATTTCTCAACCTGGTGGGGTGGGGACACCAATCATTGCGGAACAGGACCAAGCGAATACGTACTTGGGAAATTTCAATAACGCGACTGGCTTTTACTTTATCGGTGAATATACCTCGTTAGAAGCGACCCCAACTGATGGTAGTGTGGGCGCCTCCGGGTACGTGACGTACGCTAATGGTAGTACCCAATATTTTGGTGAAACCAACGTTGATAACGGTGATGAATTGGATATCGCCAACGCATTTACGGGATTGACGACACCGACCTTCACCGACACAACTGGTACAACGGCAGTAACCGGGTACACGGGGACCATTAAACGCGGAATTGGTAGCAACGCCAGTAGTGACATTATCGGTATTCTGGGCATGTCAAATGGGTCAACTACTGAGAAAACGCCAAGCATTACGATGACTATTCCGGATGAGTTAACGTCAACCGGAATCGTGATGCCAATCGCCAATATCGGGACCTACTACGATAAGACGCCAACGAGTTACGAAGTGGTTGCGACCGATACAACGGGAAAGTCGGTGACCCAAACCTTAGCTGCGGGTCAAAGTTGGAATCCGTTAACCGGTCAAATTGATACGGCCGGGAAGTTGTCGACTGGTGAAGCCCTCGCAACCGACAGTAAAATTGAACAGTATACGATTAACTATCAAAATGCGATGTATCCGGATGCATTTGACCGAATCGTGCCAGAATTTCCAGCGAGCGACGTGAATGCTTACCACTTTACGGTGCTGGGGTATGCCAACGATCACGCGGTGACGGGAACGACTTACCAGATGCCAGTGACAATAACGGCTGATGGTGACGATAGCAACGTCTCAATGAAAGTTGCGATTCAAACCGTTAATCCTAATTTTATTAATCAAGATGGTAATGCGACTGGCAGTAGCTTAGGTGATGATAATAAAATCGTTGTGCCAGGTGGAACCACGACACTGTCCTATAACACGAATGGTTATGGCGATGGCACCACTGGGAGTAACTTAGATGCTTATGATGGCTCACCCTATAATTTAAGTGGGAACAATGGGCTCGTTGCAGCCGGGATCTTTGAACCAATCGTTTACGTCACGGTACCGGAACAAATGACGTTGCAGCTGACGAACGGATTACCGTATAGTTCCAAAAACACCATAGCGCCAACGTTGACCTCGTTGAAGAATCAGAATGGTCAAACGGTGTTGAAGATGGATTGGACGGGAACCGGGTATACCACCAACAGTAATGACGGGTATGTCTTTACGTTTAATGTTGATTCAACTGCGACCAGTACGATTGTCGCCAACTTTGGCCAGAGTCCATCGCCCGAGTACGTTTATTCGGCTGATGGTGGGACAACTTATGATAAAAAGACCGCCGCGCAATTGGCGGCCTTGGGCGTTTCATCAACGGCTGGCCTACAAGAGATCAAGTCGCCGCTGCCAACGGGGACTTCGGCGATTCAATTTGATACAGCAAGCCTAAAGGGGGCCACTTTAAATAATGGGGTGGCTTCAACGTTGACATTGTCAGATGGCACGGTGATTCAAACAACAACGTTGAAAAATAATGGTGATGTGTATGATCGTTACACCATCATTGCGCCACAGAGTCTGTTGAACACGCCAACCATTCAAGGGACAGCCGATGGCATGACGGGCTACTCAGTTGCGGCGCATAACTATCCGGTAGTTGACTACACTGGAACGGGTGATACGATTCAAGGCCTGCAGCATCTCCAAATTACCATTGTCAATAACTTTACAACTGATTTAACGTCCGCCTGGAACGTGACGAATTTGCCGCAAACGGGACAGACTGATCCAAATGCGGCGGGGGGTCAGACGGCTGACTTCACCCTCAAGCTGTCGGGTGCCCTTCAGCAAAGTAGTGAGGCAACCAACAACGTTAAGGGCGATCCGAGCGCCGTTTATTATGCGACTGATGCTGTTAGTTATTCAACGGATAGCACAGCGCTGAACTTTGCGGATGGCACTTCTTGGACGATTGATTCATCAGCGACCTTGCCAAGCGAACTATTGACGGCTGATCAAGTGACGGATTGGGCGGCGATTAAGAGTATTGTTGTTCGCGCCGATAAAGTATCGGCCTTGAATAAGATTACCTATGTTGGTGATCTTTATTCACCAACGAGTGTTGGTGATCTTTATTCACCAACGAGTGCCACTAACGCGAATAAGTCGGCGACCATTTACAGTTCACTGAAATCTAGCGCGGCAACGACCTTGCTCACTAGTTCGGTGACGGATGATTACGATACGAAAGCAACGATTGAAAACGTTGATCAGGATGGTAACGCAATCAATGGGTATCCCGGGGTCGTGCCAAGCGTTGCATTAGTTAATGGCAGTTACGTTGTGACCGGGTCATTTGGGCAGACGGGGGATCCGGTTTTAAATACCGTGCCGACGATTCCCGGGTACGTGTTCACTAACACGACCGGGCCAACGACGTATTTAGCAGACGGCTCAGGGGTGTTGGTTAACCATTATCAATCAGTTCAGCGCAATTAACTTCCGATTACCCCGGCATTAACGATACTGCCAGCGGTGATGCAGCGGCAACAACGCAGCCTGATACTGAAACGGGAACCGATACGATCAGCTTTACGACAACTGATGCTGACTTAGCACAAGTGGGCATCCCATACACGGTTCAAGTCGTTAACGGTAGTGGGGCGCCAATCACGGATGCAACTGGTAACAGCACCTACACCTCATTGGCGACTGCTTTAGCAGCTCAGGGAACGTTTGATACGATCAGTGATGCGACCGGTGCCAGTCAAATCTTCAAGGTCGTTTATGCGTTACCTGCAGACGCCGGCATTACGCTTGTGGGCAGCACTAAGGTTTACGATGGCGATGCCGCGACTGATCCAGCAACGTACACCGTTAACTTGCCAACGGGCTTAACGGCCCCAACGACTTGGACGGCAGCTGATTTCGATACGACCGGCATTACCAGTCAAGATGTCAACACTGATGGCTATCTGGTGACGTTGAGTGATCAAGGTTGGACGAAGCTGATGGCGGCTAATGCGGGGGTTAGTTTTGCCGCTGTTAATCGAGCGTTAGTCACTGGTAAGTTGACGATTACGCCAGCAGCGATTACGGTGACTGCCCCTAATTTGACCAAGGTCTATGATGGACTGGCTTACACTGATCCAGTGACGATGGATGAGACGACTTTGACGGTGACTGGCTTACCAACGAACGGGACCAGTTTAGACTACAGTGCATTTGAAAACACGAGTGAGTTGAGTCACGATATCGATGCTGGGACGTACACCGGTGCGGTGACCTTCTCAGATACTGATGCTTCGCTAAACGGTAATTACACGATCACACTGGTACCCGGTAAGTTGACGATTACGCCTGTCGCTACGACGGCGTCTGATATTACGGTGTTAAATGAAACTAAATTCTACAACGGTGATGCCACAACTGACCCAACCACGTTCCAAGTAAGTTTGGGCACTGGGTTAGTTGCACCAACGGACTGGACGGCAGCCGATTTCACGGTGGCACCCCACAGTCAAGATGTTGGCAATAGCATCGTGACCTTAAGTGACGCTGGTTTAGCGAAGTTGCAAGCGGCTAATCCGAACTACACCTTGACCACGGCTTCGATTACGACTGGCCAATTTAGCATTACCAAGGCGCCGGTGACCATCGTGGCGCCAACCTTGACCAAGACGTATGACGGTGAAGGTTACACCGGAACCGTCACGGCAGCAAGTATCACCGGGGTGCCAATGCAAGGTGTCGCCCCAGTTTATACCTTGACTGATTTAACGCATGATAGCGATGCTGGGGATTACTCAATTGTGGTAACGCCTGATGCAAGTGCTAACGGCAACTATGAGATTCATACGGTGGCGGGAAAGTTAAGCATCGCCAAGGCGACGTTAACCACGCCAACAACGGCGAACACGCCTGATCAACCAGCCAATCCTGATCAACCTGACGCCAACCCACAGCTGGCAACCTCAATTGTGGTTCAGGGCGCTACGAAGGCTTACGATGGCGACAACACGACGATCCCAGCAACTTTTACCGTCTTGGCACCAAGCAACTACGCCGATACGTTCACGGTACCAACGTTGGCCGCGACGGATTTTGATACGACTGGCATTACCAGTGAAAACGTTGGTAAATACAGCGTTACGTTGAGTGCGAACGGTTTGGCCAAATTACAAGCGGCTAACCCGAACTTCGACTTTGACGCTGCTGATGTCCAAAATGGTTTGGTCGTTATTACGCCAGTTGCAATCACCATTGCGGCGCCAACGGTTACTAAGGCATTTGACGGGACTGCGTATGGGCCAATCGTGGCCACTGTCACTGGGCAACCAGCGCAAGGGGTTGCGCCGGTCTATACGTTAACGGATGTGAGTGGCGCTACGGCGGTTGGCAGCTATGACATCGCGGTGACGGCTGATGCCGCTGCTAACCCGAACTACCTCATCACGACAATTAATGGTAAGTTGACCATTACCGACAACAACTACGTCTTGACGGTAAACTACGTTGATGACGCCGGAACCGCAATCAGTGATCCGGAGACGCAGACGTTGAATTACAACGATCCATATACGTCAACGGCAAAGGTCATCAACGGGTACTATCTGACCCAGACACCAGTAAACGCAACGGGGAAGATGGGGCATGGCAATCAGGATGTTACGTACACTTACGGTCAATTGGGCAATTACTTGATTACGTCGCCAACGGATGGTGAGACAACGACGGTGCCTTATCAAAATGATCCGGTTAACCCAAGTCAAATTTTAACACCGACGACACCAGTCATCAGTTACGTACCGGGCTATACACCAACTGTTTCAGATGGCACCAAGTTGGTACCGGTTGATTCGGCTGACCCAAGTCAGGGCTACCGGCTACCAGAAGTAACGACTCCGGGTGTCGATACGCCAATTAATTACACGATTAACCGTGATTACAGCTTAACGGTCAATTACGTTGATGGTAATGGCACGTCAATCGCACCAGCGGACGTGCAGACCGGATTGACCTATCAGACTGATTACAGCACTAACGCCAAGGTCATCAACGGTTACTACCTAACGACGACTCCAGCTAACGCAACGGGGAAAGTGCCAGATGGTAACGTAACCGTGACCTACGTCTACACGGCGATGGGGCAGTACCAAATTACCTCACCAACTGGCGGTGCCCCACTAGTTGTGACTTATCCGAATGATCCAACTGACGCCACCAAGCAACGACTCCAACGACGCCAATCGTGCCGGACGTTCCTGGATACACGCCAACGGATAGTGCTGGGACCGCGCTCCAACCAGCTGACCCAACGGATCCGTCGAAGGGCTATTTGCCACCAACTGTCCCAACTGATTTGAGTGAAAATACAGTGGTGACGTACGTACGGTTACGACTGAACCGGGAACGGGGACTGAACCGGGAACTGGGACTGAACCGGGAACTGGGACTGAACCGGGAACTGGAACTGAGCCAGGTACTGGAACCGAACCCGGGACGGGGACTAAACCCGAGACTGACACTGAGCCAGGTTCTGGTGCTGAACCTGGCACGAGTACGGATGAATCGGTAGTGACTCAACCTGAGACGCCGGTGGTATCCACAGATTCGACAGCAACGACTGGTCAGCCAACGGATAAACTTACTGGTGATACGCAAAACGGGACAACGGATGCGAACATCAATGTCGTGACAACAAACGCAACTGCAACTGCGACTGAGCAACTTCAATCGAACGTTGCTAATGGTACGGCTGTAACCTCAACCGCTACCACAGGTGACAATGCTGAAGCGACTACCACCAACAAAGTAGCGGCTAATAAGTTACCACAGACCAATGATGCATCAACCGAATCTGCGAAGGCGGCTGGTATTTTAGGCCTCTTAACCGGTATGCTTGGGTTAGCGGGCTTACGGCACAAGAAACGGCATGAAGACGAGTAGAGTGAATCTGTGTGACGTGACTACGGAGAAACGCAACCTAAGGGAGTAGCACAGCCCATCATTAAAAAGTAGCTTAACGAACTTGAGTTTTTAAGTCATTAAGCTACTTTTTGTTGTGTGTAGATGGCGATGTTTGATGATTTGACTGGTCATAGCACCCGATTAGGTTAGCTTCCGAGAACACAAAAACTAGATTTGTCAATGATTTAAGTCATGGAAACGGTTCAACTTATCAAAAAAGTTAATTTATTTTTGATTAGTTGGTTGAAAAAACTAACTAAGTACTGTATAGTACATATCATACAAGAAAGCGCTTACTGTTTGCTTTCTAAATTTATTGGAGTTTTAGCAATTATCATTCAGTTGAATGGGAGGAATTAGTATATGGCAAGCAATGCAAGTCCGAAGAAAATGTCGACTAACTTCATTTACTTCTTTGGGGCCCTTGGTGGCTTACTGTTCGGTTATGATACTGGGGTTATCTCCGGTGCCATGTTGTTTATTGGGAAAGAATTAGGGATTAAGGCGGGATCTTTTGAAGACGGTTTCATTACCGCTTCTGTTCTGTTAGGTGCCATTGTTGGGGCCGCTATTATCGGACCTTTATCTGATAAATTAGGTCGTAAGAAATTATTACTGACTTCTGCAATTATCTTCTTTGTTGGGGCACTTGGTTCTGGGTTTGCGCCAGACTACGCCGTGTTGGTTAGTTCACGGGTACTGTTAGGGATGGCCGTTGGTGGTGCCTCAGCCTTGATTCCAACCTACCTTGCCGAATTGGCACCCGCTGATAAGCGTGGTGGGATTGGGACCTTGTTCCAATTGATGATCATGACCGGGATCTTCTTGGCCTACGTTTCTAACGAATGGTTATCACCAAAAGGCATGATTGGTTTGTCACAGACTGTTGGCTGGCGTTGGATGCTTGGCCTAGCCGCTGTTCCTGCCGCTCTTCTGTTCTTAGGTGGCTTGTTCTTACCTGAATCACCACGGTTCCTTGTTAGAAAAGGCCGTGACGCTGATGCTCGGAACGTCTTACTTCAAATTAGCCCAAATGAAAGTGCCGTTAACGAAGAATTGGAAGACATCAAGTTGCAAGCTTCAATTCCTTCAGGCGGTTTCAAAGAATTGTTCGGGACGATGGCTCGTCCAGTATTGATTATGGCCTTAGGGCTTGCAATTTTCCAACAAGTCATGGGTTGTAACACTGTGTTGTACTATGCGCCAAAGATCTTTATCTCTGCCGGATTTAGCGAACACTTTGCACTTCAATCTCACATCGTTATCGGGATCTTCAACGTGATCGTGACTGCGATTGCCGTTAAGATCATGGATAAGATTGATCGTAAGAAGATGTTAACTTACGGTGCCATTGGGATGGGTGTCTCACTCTTAGCAATGTCAACCGCTATGTTAGTACTCAAAGCCGGTAACGGTAACTTGGGTTCTTGGATCTGTGTTATCGCATTGACTTTACATCGCCTTCTTCTCAGCAACTTGGGGCCCTGTTATGTGGGTTATGATTGGTGAAGCCTTCCCATTGAACATTCGTGGTTTAGGTAACTCATTTGGCGCCGTTATCAACTGGGCTGCCAACTTCGCCGTATCACAATCATTCCCAATGTTACTGATTGCCTTCACACCTGCACACGCAGTCAACGCAGAAGGTCAAGGGATCGCCAAATTGTTTATCGTTTACGGTGTTCTTTGTTTCGCAGCCATCTGGTTCATTGCTAAGTTTACGATTGAAACTCGTAACCGGACGCTTGAATCATTGGAAGCTGACCTTCGTTCACGTGCCCACGCTAAGGGTCACGTTGAAGCTGGGGAACCAGGGACTAACTAATTTAAGCTGAATTGGTTAATTGAATAGATGTGAAAAGCACCGTCGTTCTAGTATGGAATGGCAGTGCTTTTCGTGCGTGGATTGAGCGTTACTGAACGGTTTAGGTATTTTTTGCGATATTAGCGGTAACGTGAAAAGGGTACTCAATTTAAAAAATGAACATTATGGGTCAAAACAATTACTTAAAATAACGGATGTATGTTAACTTAAAAGGCTCGACAGAACCCAACCACACCAAACTCGGGCAGGAAGTCTATCACATGATCCAACTCTACCAAAACGTTTCTCCCGCGCTGTAATGGCACTAAAAGGAGAGTTGCGACTGCTAGCTGGCTCATTTCAAGTGCTAGGTCAGCGTGAGGGTAGCGCAACTAAAAAATAACCATGAGTAGAAGTTATCGGCACCATCCGATTGTGAAAATGCACATGAGTGGCGGTGAGGCGACTGCTAATCGTCAATATCGGTGACGCGTTAATGCGGGTGTTTTTGATGACTACCCACACCATGCTAGGTCGGCTTATAAACGAATTGGCATTGATCAATATGACGTTATTGATGGCGTTTTGCGTCAGCCTTGGTCTAGTGTTCAAGCTGAGATTGAAATGACGCGGAAGACCTTTGAACGTAGAGGTGTGATGCTTGCTAAAACGGTACCTGAAAAGTGGTGGACGTACTCTCGTTTGCGAGATACTGATGATCGTGAACCCGAGTTTGAACAGCTTCCAGAACTGGAACCAATCTACCGAAAAGGGCGGCTTCCAGAACGATTTACCTCGTTTGATGATTGGGTACAGTTTCGGTTTCAGGAGTGGCGGCGGTGGTATTATTGGAAATGAGGATACACAAAAAGACGCTTGCTAGGCGTCTTTTTGTTTACGCAGGTATTGGCGAGTTTCTATGCCACCATTTATACACAAAAATAGCCAACCACTGGTAGTTGTGATTGGCCTAGGTGTTAACCTTATACGCTTTTGTAGGTAATAGTTTAGCTTAAATGGTCACGAATGTCACGTCAGAATGCCTATGCGATGAGGTCGTATCTATACCTTAAATCACATAAAAAGCCAGCCTTCAACAACGAAGACTGACTAAAATGTAAATATGATTATTGTTTATCTAAGAACAGGTTTCAGAGCACCATCCAATACCCTAAAACTCAAACTGATACCCAATCGCATAAACCTTATGTTCACCAGGCATCAAGACATAGTCGTCGCCGAAATCATCAAACCGGGTGGCGTCTGACAAGTTCTGCGCTTCCAAAGCAACCCCTTCGTAAGGCTTGCCGGCACCCAAGGTCAATGCCATGTCAGGTGTGAATGAGTTGGCGGTGAAGACGATCAAGCCGTTCCGTGAAGAATGCAACGTTACCGCACGGCCGCTTTCAGGATCACTCAACTTAGCGATCGCTTGAGTTTGGGCGTCAGGGACAACTTCGAAGATGTCATCGAAGCCCTTTTCGTCCGTATCCTGCATTTGGTCAATGGCGCTCCCCAACGTAACGGGTGTTTGGAAATCAAATGGCGTGTTGGTGTTGTCCAAAAACTTGCCAGTTGGGATTTTTTCGCCGTCAACATCCAAGTGGCGTGGGCTGTTTAATTGCAACACTTGATCCTTAACCGTTTCACTACCAGCCACGTTGAAGTAGGTGTGGTAGGTTGGGTTGAAGATCGTTGGTGTTTCAGATTGAGCGGCGAAGCCAACGCTCAAAATGTTGTCGTTAGTCAGCGTATAAGTTGCGGCCACGTCAATGGTTGGAAAATCGCCTTCACCAGCCTCGAAATGGTGCGTTAAGGTCAACGTAGCGGCTTCATCATTAGAAGCTACGGCACCGGTCCAGTTAGCCGTATTAAAGCCGTTAGGGCCACCGTGGAGGGTGTTGTTGCCTTCGTTTGGCGCTACCTTAGTGGTCTTGCCGTCGATGGTAAATTCACCGTTCTTGATCCGGCCAGCGGCGGTGCCGATGATCATGTTGACATAGAACGGATTTGAATAATAGTCCGCCGTGGTTGGGTAAGCCAACAGAATGTTTTGCGTGCTCCCGTCCTTGGTTGGCAGGTTCATCTCACGGATGATACCCCCCTGACTTAAAATAACAGCGGACACACCGTTGTCATTTTCAAGGTGAAAGGCGGTTACATCGTGGCCTTGGTATTGGTCAAACACTTCTTGAAACGCTTTCATAATTTGTCACTCCTAGAAATAATTTATTAAAACTTTCGGGGATTTTCGCATTGTGTGTTAAGATGAATACGATTACGAACATAATAATTATTCGGACAAATGTCAATGCTTTTTGGCCGATTAGCAATGAATTTATTAAAAAATTCGAACAACTACTTAAAATGAACGCTAAATGGAGTCGACGTCATGCAAGCAAAATACGAAAAAGTTGAAGAAGCACTTAAAAATAAAATCTTGGCTGGTGAGTATCAGATCGGTGAAAAGTTGCCAACTGAAACCGAACTGATGAATAAGTACGGGGTCAGCCGCTACACGGTGCGCCGGTCCGTCGGGGACTTGGAAAACGAGCACCTGATCTACCGGATCCAGGGTGGCGGGATGTACGTGAACGATTGGCAGAGCGCCAAGGCCAACAGCATCAGCAATAACCGCATGATTGGTGTTATTGCAACGCACATCGCGGATTATATCTTCCCAAGCATCATTAGCGGGGCTGACCAAATCATTTCGGATAACGGGTTTGCGATGCTCTTGGCCAACACCCACAATGACCCACAGCGGAACGTAAGTCGCTGATCACGATGCTCGAGAGCAACGTGGCGGGCTGATCATCGAACCAACCCAAAGTACGCTGCAGACGCCGAACGCGGATTTGTACCAAAAAATCCAAGAACTTAAGTTGCCAACGGTGTTTATTAACGCCAAGTACGAACAAATCGACGGCGTTTCGGTGACTACGGATGATGAGGACGCCATGAAGCGGATGACGGACTACCTGATCGACCAAGGGCACCAACGCATCTTGGGCGTGTTCCAAATCGATGACGTTCAAGGATCAACCGGATGAACGGCTTTATCAAGGCTTACCAACGCAACGCCGATGTGATGATTCAAAGTAACGTCATCATGTACCGGACGACTGATCCGATTAAGAAGACGTTGGATCAGATCGAACAGGCGCTAGCCGTTGAACCGCGGCCAACTGCCATCATGTGTTATAACGACCAGTTGGCGATTCAGGTGATCGACCTCGTGAAATCGTTAGATCTGCAGGTGCCGGAAGACGTTTCCGTGACCGGGTTTGATGATTACAGTCTGGGTCAGTTTATGGAACCGGCCATCACCACGATGGTGCACGAAAAGGAAAAGATGGGTCACGATGCGGCGGGGCTGTTGATCAGCATGATCGATAAGCAACCAGTCGAAGACATCGTTTACGAACCGGAGTTGATTATTCGCAATTCGGTGGCGAAACGATAATTAAATTGAGTTAGATGATGGCACATTGGTGCTTGGTGATGAATTACAGTCATTAAGCAACGATGCGCCATTTTTAACGCTGATCGGTTATTGAGCCCGGCAGTAGCAACCCGAATTGAGCAGGAGACGAACGCAAGTCGAGCTTTGGAACAGCAACAGGACACTCAGGCCTGGCATAAGCATCCGTTTGCGCGGAAACGGCGGAAGCGGTAGGTCGAGTGTAATTGATTGAATGAATTGGATGAGCACCGTGATTTCCCTGATTGGGAGATTGCAGTGCTCTTTTTGTGTTGGGCTGTTTGCCTGCGCTTCGCTGGGCAAAGCCGCGTTTTACTGGTGCAAATTGGCGGTGATTTTCGGTGCTTGGGTAACTTGGGTTTTCCGCAGGTCAGCTTGGTGGTGAAGCTTGTCGACGTTGGCGCGTTCTGGCTTCTGCGCCGAAACGTGCGAAGCGTGACAGAAGGTTGCATGTAAGGTGACTACGATAAAACCGCCAGGCCCGGGCGCTTTCACCGTAGTCACCTTACACACCACCTTCTAACCGTCACGCTTCGCACTCTTTTTATACGTACAAATAAAATAAATCTTGATTGATACGAATGAATAAGCTATAATCTGTCTTGTAAGCGATTAACATATCGATAAGTAAACGAGATAAGTTTAAATTTCTGGAGGACTTCGAAATGGATACAAACCAAGTCAAAGCTAAAATCGTGGCTGGTCAAGTTGCGTTGGGTATCGAGCTTGGCTCGACCCGGATCAAGGCGGTTTTGGTCACTGACGACTTCCAAACGGTGGCTTCAGGTGACTTTACCTGGGAAAACGAATTGGTGAACAACATTTGGACTTACCCGGTCGACAAGATTTGGGCGGGCATCCAAACCAGTTACACGGCAATGGCTAATGACGTGGCGGATCACTACCACGTGGCCTTACAAAAAATCGGGTCAATTGGGATCAGTGCCATGATGCACGGTTACATGCCATTTGATAAGGAAGGCAACCTATTGGTGCCATTCCGGACTTGGCGGAACAACATTACCGAACAAGCTGCCGATGAATTAACTGAGTTATTTAACTTCAACGTGCCACAACGTTGGAGCATCGCGCACCTTTACCAAGCCATCTTGAACCAAGAAGATCACGTGAAGGACGTTGATTTCATCACGACCTTAGCGGGATACGTTCACTGGAAGTTATCTGGTGAAAAGGTCTTGGGTATCGGTGATGCTTCCGGGGTCTTCCCAATCGATGACGCCACCAAGGGTTACGACAGCAAGATGATCGACCTGTTTAACCAACAAAAGAGTGTTCGCCAGTACAACTGGAGCTTGATCGACGTTTTGCCAGCAATCAAATTAGCGGGCGAACAAGCCGGCACCTTGAGTGCTGAAGGCGCAAGTTATTGGATAAGAGTGGTCAGTTGGAAGCCGGTTCAGTGATGGCTGCCCCTGAAGGTGATGCCGGAACTGGGATGGTTTCAACCAACGCCGTTCGGACGCGGACCGGTAATATTTCCGCCGGAACCTCAGCCTTCTCCATGGTGGTTTTGGATCAACCAATGGCCAACGTCCACCGCGATATCGACATGGTCACGACGCCAAGTGGCGAACCCGTTGCCATGGTCCACACCAACAACTGTTCCTCAGACATCAACGCCTGGGTTGGTCTGTTCGGTGAATTTGCCAAGGAAATTGGTGTTGATTTGAAGCCAAACGACCTTTACGGCGCTTTGTTCAACAGCACGAAACGCGCTGAAGATAACGCCGGCGGTATCTTGAGCTACGCCTACCTATCTGGTGAAAACATCACTAAGATGCCTGAAGGTCGGCCAATGGTTGTGCGGACACCAAACAGCCGCTTCAACCTACCAAACTTCATCAAGACGCATTTGTACTCAGCCTTCGCCCCACTGAAGATTGGGAACGACATCTTGGCAAATGAAGAACACATCAAAGCGGACGGCTTTATCGCCCAAGGTGGGTTGTTCAAGACGCCAATCATTGGTCAACAAGTCTTGGCCGATGCCTTGGATACGCCAATCACCGTGATGAGTAACGCCGGTGAGGGTGGTCCTTGGGGGATGGCAGTCTTGGCACTCTACGCCGAAGACAACCACAACCAAAACTTAGCGGACTACTTGGATCAACAAGTCTTCGCTGATGCCGAGGGCACCACAATCGAACCAGATGCCGCTGGTGTGGCCGGTTGCAACGAATTTATCGAAGCCTACAAACAAGGCTTGAACGTTGAACTCGCAGCCGTTAACGCAATCAAACAGTAAACCAAATACCTTAAATAGGAGTGTTTAATAAACAATGCTTGAAGAACTAAAACAAGAAGTTTATGAAGCCAACATGTCCCTGCCAAAGCTCGGACTCGTCACCTTTACTTGGGGCAACGTTTCCGGGATCGACCGGGAAAAAGGGTTGTTCGTCATCAAGCCTTCCGGGGTTGATTACAATGACCTGAAGCCATCTGACTTAGTCGTTGTGAACTTGAAGGGTGAAGTTGTGGAAGGCGAGATGAACCCATCTAGCGATACCCCAACGCACACGTACCTTTACAACCACTTCCCAAAGATCGGCGGCATCGTGCACACCCACTCACCATGGGCCGTTTCGTTTGCGGCTGCTAAGTTGGACATTCCAGCTATGAACACGACGCACGCGGATACCTTCTACGGCGATGTGCCGGCAGCGGATGCCTTAACTAAGGAAGAAATTGAAGAAGATTACGAAGGTAACACGGGTAAAACCATCGTTAAGACCTTCAACGAACGTGGCATCGACTACGAAGCCATTCCAGCAGCATTGGTTAGCCAACATGGCCCATTCGCTTGGGGCCCTACACCAGCCAAGGCCGTCTACAACTCTAAGGTTCTTGAAGTGGTTGCCGAAGAAGACTACCACACGATGCAAATGACCATGGACAACACCCGCTTACCACAGTACTTGTTGGACAAGCACTACTACCGTAAGCACGGTGCCAACGCCTACTACGGTCAAAACAACGCTCAATCAAAGACCCACGCTAAGCACGAATAATCATTAACTAACATTTAAAAGGAGAAATTAATCATGCAAAAGTTACCTGATTACAAATTCTGGTTCGTTACTGGTTCACAATTCTTATATGGTGAAGAACAATTAAAGTCCGTTGAAAACGACGCTAAGGACATCGTTGCTAAGTTAAATGCTTCTGGCAAGTTGCCTTACCCAATCGAATTCAAGTTGGTCGCAACGACTGCTGAAAACATCACTAAGTTGATGAAGGATGCCAACTACGACGACGAAGTTGCCGGTGTCATCACTTGGATGCACACCTTCAGCCCAGCCAAGAACTGGATCCGTGGGACGCAATTATTACAAAAGCCATTGTTGCACTTGGCTACCCAATACTTGAACAACATTCCTTACGCTGACATCGACTTTGATTACATGAACTTAAACCAAAGTGCCCATGGTGACCGTGAATACGGCTTTATCAACGCCCGTCTTCGTAAGAACAACAAAGTCGTTTACGGCTGGTGGGGCGACGAAGAAACCCAAGCTGAAATTGCTGATTGGGAAGACGTTGCTGTAGCTTACAACGAAAGCTTCAAGATCAAGGTTGCCGTATTTGCCGACAAGATGCGCAACGTTGCCGTTACCGATGGTGACAAGATCGAAGCCCAGATTCAATTAGGCTGGACTGCTGACTACTGGGCAATGGGTGACTTAGTTCAAGTCGTTGATGCCGTTTCTGACGCTGACATCGACAAGAAGTACGCTGAAATCTCAGAAGAATACACCTTGACGCCAGGTAAGAACGATCCTGCTATGTTCGAAGACCACGTGAAGTACCAAATTCGTGAATACTTCGGTTTGAAGAAGTTCATGGACGACCGCGGCTACACGGCCTTCTCTGACAACTTCGAAGACCTTTACGGCTTGAAGGAATTACCAGGTTTGGCTACGCAAATGTTGATGGCTGAAGGTTACGGGTTCGCCGGTGAAGGTGACTGGAAGACCGCTGCTTTGGATCGTTTGATGAAGATCATGAGCCACAACAAGCAAACTGCCTTCATGGAAGACTACACCTTGGACTTACGGAAGGGCCACGAAGCCATCCTCGGTTCACATATGTTGGAAGTTGACCCAACCTTGGCTTCAGACAAGCCTCGCGTTGAAGTTCACCCATTGGACATTGGTGGTAAGGAAGATCCAGCTCGTTTGGTCTTCACCGGTTCAGAAGGCGATGCCATTGACGTGACCGTTGCTGATTTCGGCGACGAATTCCGGATGATCATGTATGAAGTAGAAGGCAACAAGCCTGAAGCTGAAACCCCATTCTTGCCAGTTGCTAAGCAACTTTGGACCCCTAAGGCCGGTTTGAAGGCCGGTTCAAAGGCTTGGATCGAAAATGGTGGTGGCCACCACACCGTCTTCTCATTCGCAGTGACTGCCCAACAAATGGAAGACTTCTCTGCTATGGTTAACTTGCATTTGGTTAATATTAAGTAGAGAGCGTGGAGAGAAGCAGTTAGAGAACGGCGTGTAAGGGGCCAACGGTGAAAGCCCCGGGCCTGGGGTTTTACCCAAGACGCCTTACATGCAGCAATCTGCTTCTCGGAACGCATTTCGGCGCGGTAGCCAGAACGATATCAAAGACGACAAGCTTCACAAAATATCCCGACTACCAAGAAAATTAAGTCTCACAAGCGCCGAAACCAACGTTGCCCGTAAGCTCGTCGCAGGTAACTCACTTAAAACTAGGTAACCCTTTTTCTAATATAGGCAAGCACCCCGCAGACGCGCCCACGTTTGCGGGGTG
>NZ_BBAD01000027.1 GCF_001311075.1 Secundilactobacillus similis DSM 23365 = JCM 2765 | reverse complement strand
GCTCTCGATGCGTTTCGGCTAGGTAACATTAACCCAGCCATAAAAATATCAACGGTTCCGTACAGAGTGCGAAGTAAAGCGGTTAGAAAGCGGAGCGTAAGTTACTCGTGCCAGAAGCCCCCGTTTTTGGGACTTGTGGTGCGAGTGCCTCACGCACAGCTCTCTGCTTCTCGGAGCACGTTTCGGCTAGGTAACATGACCCACCAAACCTAAATAAATTTTCAATAACCATGAGTTAAAACCCTGCATACAATACCGGTTAACTCACCTTACTCTAAAATAATTACTATGTAATTACTTGTTTTATTGTACACTACCGATTGGCCTAGACTCAACGGGCTTTTTCAATTATCAACTTTAATTGGTTCATTTTCCCAAATCATTAATGAAGTAACGCTAATCACCCGCAACACTAAATTTCAAAAATTTCTCGAAACCGGTTCCCCAAATCCCCGCCATAATGTATCCTAAAGTTAACTCCGCGAAAGCGCTTTATAAAATCCCCAACTTACCGTTATATCGTTGGCTTTCGCTGAAAGGAAGTTACCATGCACGCATTTAAATTTCGCGCTATCATCCTCGTTGCGATCGCCTTTATCTTAGGCTGTAACGAATTCATTATCGTGGGGATTCTCAACGACGTGGGGCATCAGTTCAACGTCCCTGTGGCTAGTGTTGGTTATCTGGTCACCGTGTTCGCCCTCGTTTACGCCATTTCAACCCCATTCATCACCCTATTTGTGGGCCGCTATTCATACTTTAAATCGCTGATGGTCCTCATGGTCATTTTCATTCTGAGCAATACCTTCAGTGGCTTAGCCAGCTCCTTCTTCTGGCTGACTGTTTCACGGATTCTCACCGCACTAGTGGCCGGAGTCATTATTTCGCTCACTATCACGATTGCCAACCAAATCGCGCCGTTGGACAAGCGACCATGGCTGATTGCTTGGGTCTTTTCCGGTTTTAGTATCGCCTCCGTTTTCGGGGTGCCAATCGGGACCTGGATCAGCACCACGTTTACTTGGCGAGATTCATTTTGGGCCATCACCATTGTTAGTCTTTTGACGTTAGCCTTGGCGTACTTTAGCTTGCCACACAAAATGTCGCAAGAAACCGGTAATTTACGCGATCAATTAGCGCTGTTGAAAGATCACCGAATTCAAGTTGCCATCACCTTACCGTTTTTTGGTTCCGGCGGGATTTACGTTTTCTATACCTACCTGCGGCCAACTTTAACGACACTGCTGCACTTCTCCACTCAGTCGTTGAGTTTGTTGCTGTTCATTTACGGCCTAACCGCTATCGTCAGCAATCAATTGAGTGGCCAAATCGCACAACATGGGAGCTTAAAACTCATGCCAAAGGTTTACGCGATCGAAGCAATTTTACTGTTTATTCTGCCACTGGTAACCGGATTACAGTGGGTTGCGCTTGCCGTGGTATTTTGCCTCGGCATCACCATGTACCTGCTCAACTCCCCAATTCAGCTCCACTTCTTGATGGTGGCCGAACAGGATTATCCGCAGTCGATCGTGTTAGCGTCATCGCTAAACTCGATCTTCTTTAACTTCGGAATCTCACTGGGGTCAGCTACCGGCGCCTCGTGGTGACGCACCTTGGCTTGAACTGGATTGGCTGGGGCGGGGCGGTTTATATCGCAGTAGCTATGGTATTAGTGATTTGGTTGAACCGCTTAAATGCGCGTAAGCCAATTAAGGTCACCTCTCACGAATCACTTTGAGCGTTAGTTTCATCAAGCGGTTGCGTTGCTAACTTGAGTTGGCAACGTAACCGTTTTATTGATTTTCGATAATCAACCAAATTCCCCTTTCACCCTAATTTTTGATACAATATAGCCAATTCATTAACGACAAAGGAGCCTCTCATGCAAATAGCTGAATTCGGCATCGAAGCCTGGTTGAATCAGTGGGAAAACTCGGCAACTTACGATATTTCCCAAAGTACGATCAGTTCGATGACCATTAGTGACCTCTTAAACTTAACCGGTGACGCACCGGACACATTTGCGAAACAACTTAACGATACCAAGATGAACTACGGTTGGATCGAAGGCTCACCTGAATTTAAAGAACTGGTCAGCAGCCACTATGCGAACGTCAAACCTTCTCAGGTACTACAAACCAACGGTGCCACTGGCGCTAACTACCTCGCCCTCTTCTCATTAGTCGAACCCGGCGACCACGTGATCAGTGAATATCCTTCCTACCAACAACTCTTCGATATTCCCCGCTCTTTGGGCGCCGACGTTGACCTGTGGCGGATTCACGAAGCTGATAACTGGTACCCCGACATCAACGACCTCAAAGCGATGATTCGGCCGAACACCAAACTGATTTGCCTCAATAACGCCAATAACCCCACCGGGACCCTCTTAGACCGCGACTTCTTATCACAAGTTGTCGAAGTTGCGAAAACGGTGGGCGCATACGTCTTAGTGGACGAAGTGTATTTACCATTGGATGACCCCAAAAAATTCACCTCGATCGTAGACCTGTACGACCGCGGCATCGCTACTAACTCCCTCTCAAAGAGTTACTCGTTCCCCGGCGTTCGCATTGGTTGGACGGTAGCCAACGACGAAGTGAGTGACTTGTTCCGTAAATACCGCGACTATACGATGATTTGCGGCGGCGTGTTTAACGACCGACTAGCCGTTTACATCCTGCAGCACCGAGACCAGATTTTTGCCCGTAACCGAGCGTTGGTCATGAACAATTTAGCGATTCTGAAAGACTGGATCGCCAATGAACCCCGGGTGTCTTGTGTCCTACCCCAAGCGGTCTCAACCTCCTGTCCAAAACTGGATATTCCGGAAGCAACGGAACCATTCTGTTTACGCCTACTAAAGGAAACTGGCGTCCTCTTGATTCCCGGCGAGCGTTTTGACTTGCCAGGACACTTTCGGTTAGGGTATTGTACTGATGAGACAACTCTTCGAACCGGTCTTGACAGGCTATCCCAATTTTTACGTCAGTTTGACTAACCCGTCTTGACACCCCGTTCGAAGAATCCTAATCTTTTGGAGGTTTTCGAACATGGCAGCAAACGAAGCACTCTTAATTATTGATTATACAAACGATTTCGTCCACGACGACGGCGCCCTAACGTGTGGCGCTGCCGGACAGGCCCTGGAGTCATCGATCATTGCGTTGGCTGATCAATTTGCAGCTGATGGCAGCTGGGTAATCCTACCGACCGACGTGCACACGCCCAATGACCCCTATCATCCAGAAAGTAAATTGTTCCCACCCCACAACGTGCGCAATACGTGGGGCCGGGAATTCTATGGCCAGTTAAAGCATGGTTCGCGCAACACCAAGATGATGCGCAGGTTTACATGTATGACAAAACGCGTTACAGTGCATTTGCCGGGACCGACTTGGATCTTCGGTTACGCGAACGGCATATTAATACGCTCCACTTGGTTGGGGTTTGCACCGACATCTGTGTGCTACACACCGCCGTTGATGCCTACAACCTGAACTATAACGTCATCGTCCATCAAGACGCCGTCGCCGCGTTAACGCCAGCCGGACAGGAGTGGGCACTTGGCCACTTTGAACACGTGTTAGGTGCGCAAGTCGTTTAATTTTTGTGGAAAGAACTGAGGGTATGCAACCAGATTTTAACCCGGTAACCAAACAGGGCTACCAAAAAATTGAAGCCGAAATCGAGGCGCTAAAACAAGACCGTCCAACAAAAATCGCTGCGCTAGTCGCCGCACGAGCGCTGGGTGATTTATCAGAAAATGCCGATTATAGCGCAGCCAAACGGGATCTCCGCCACTTAGAGAGCCGCTTGCGCTTTCTCGACAAACAACTCCGTTACGCAAAAATCATCGAACCTAACGATAATGCCGTGGTTGAAATCGGCAAAACGGTGACGTTGGCCTTTCAAGACGATGGTTCGGAGGAAACTTTCGCTATCGTGGGAACGCCTGAAGCAGACATTGCTGATAATAAGATCTCCATTGCTTCACCGATGGGCAAGGCATTGCTAAACCATACTGTGAATGATGTGGTGACGATTAGTTCGCCGAATGGGAGTTACGCGGTTAAACTGCTGCGCGTTACCCTTTGAGTAACCATCAATAAAAATGGCTTCGAAATTCCTTTTTGGGACTTTCGAAGCATTTTTAGTTTAACTATAATCGATCATATTCACTTCTTTTACACAGCTTATCCACACGTTATCCACAAAATATCATAAGTTATCAACATACTTATCCACAGTTTATCCACAACTTGTGCACAACTACCTGATTACCGCCGCGACAAGCGCAAACCGTAAATTGAGACGCCAATCACACTAACGATTGCGATTGCCACTGCCAGCCACGACACAATTTCGGAAAAGAACAGACTTAACAAGCACAGCAAGCCACTGATCACCATTGCCTGCCCCATTCTCCGGTTTACCCTAGCCTGTAATTCAGGTTTTAGATTCGTCGTTGGATGGTACCCCCAAGTTTTCCCATTAGCTGGCACCGTGGGTAAATAGTTGCCCATTAATACAAATATGGCACCTACTAGGCCGACTGCGATCCGACGAATATCAACGCCAAACCCTAAATTTGCCCGAATCGTTGTGATGTACAGCACCACAGTTAATACTGGAATTAGCCACTGAACTAATCGTTCCAACCGTGGCGCACCACCCGTTTTCTTAGCACTGATTCGTAAGATGATCACAATAAACCACTGTAAGGCCAGCATTAAGAATGGTAGGCCATAGACCGCCCACGCCTTTGGCATCCAGCCATTCGGTTGATTATTCACACCCCAGTGTGTCACCATATCAGCCGGTAATTGTGCATAATTCATCATCCCGTAAATGATTGGTAACAAAATGACGATACTACTGATTATCAACACCCTAACGTTTCTTTTGGTCATCATCCTGATCGCCCCCGATTCCTAGTCCGTAGATCCACGTCAGCACCTCTTCAAACACACTGGCGTTTAGTTCGTAATAAATGTAGTTTTTCTGTTTATGTTCAGAGATTAGATTTGCTTTTTTTAGTAACTTCAAATGATACGAGACCGTTGCGTTTGTCAGCTCAAACTGATCAGCGATTTCACCAGCCGAATACTGTTTGGTTTTTAATAGTTCCAAAATTTGTCGTCGAACCGGATCCGCAATCGCCTTTAACGTTTGACTCATTGCCATGTGCTCACCGCCAATCTATTTAGATATCTTTCTAAATAGATTATAGCATGTTTACTGAATGGTGGTCGAACTATTTAGATATTTTTCTAAATAGTTTCGATTTTAACAAAAAATAGCATCAAGAATCCTGCATTAGGAATTCTCGATGCTATCTCCGTTTCTTTTATTCAATTACTAACTCTTAAGCTTAGGCTTCACTCGCTGCCCGTTTTTCAGCCAATTCTTCAGTCACAATCGGTTCATGTTTCTCCCACTTACGGTAGAAGACCATGCAAATTGCACTCAAGGCATAGATTAAAACAGGTACCCAAATAAAGGTAAAGTTGATTGCTGACAAACTACCAGCCGATTGGGTTGCCTTAGCAGCGGTAAACCCAAACGCCGCGAGAATTCGAGCTGCAATAAAGGAACCGATCCCTGAACCCATTTGGATACAGAAGGAGGCGCCCATCGCCGTTAAGAAGCCATTAGCCCGAATACCAGTCTTCCATTCACCATAATCAACCGTATCTCCGACCATGGAGAAGAACATGGTCATGGCTGACCCAGAACCGATACATGCGAGACACCAACCGATAAGACCAGAAGTGACGTTAGTCCCAGCAAATCCGATCCATACTTGACCAACCATCGTCATGCCAAGCATCAAAATCGTAGTACCCCACTTATGCAGGTATTTTACAACGAATGGCACTGACGCCATCCCGATAATTTGAATGATTGAAAAACCATTGAAGACTGAAATTAGCCCTTTGTCGTTCAAGTTATATTGGAAGTAATATGGCAAAGCTGCGTTCCGGGCTGAGTAAGCCGTCCACAGTAGCAAGTTGGCCAACACAATTAACACCCAAGGCCAGTTACGTTTCGTTGCCTTTAAACTTTCGCGAATCGTGATAATTTTTTCTTCACCAATGTTCTTTTCACGCATATCCAAGAACGCGATCATTAGGATAATAAACGCAATGATTGCGTAAAGACCAACTGCTAATGACCAACCACGACGGTCATTCCCGTGTCCCAAGAACGATGCCAGTGGCATAACAAACGTAACCGCAAAGAAGTTCCCAACGTTTCCTAACACCATCCGAATCGAGTTAGCGGACGTCCGTTCATCAGAGTTAGCCGATAGGTTAGGCAAAACTGATGTGATCGGTGTTGATAATGCCGTGTAAGCCAATTCGGCAATAATGTACATTGCACCAGCATAAACCACTTTCATCGTGGCACTGAGTGATGGTGTAGTGAACAGTAACCAGATGGAAATGGTGAACGGTAGTGCCATCCATAGGAACCACGGTCGATTCTTCCCGTATTTACTATGGGTATGGTCAACCAAGACCCCCATGACGGGTGCACCCAATGCATCGATAAATCGGCCTAACAGGAGCAGCGCCCCGGCGGTCCCGACATCTAACCCGAATACGTTGGTGAAGAAGTAAAGCATATAAGAACCAACCAGTGTATACAGCAGGTTCCCTGCCATATCCGTAAAACCGTACGTTAATTTTCGGTGAAACGGTAATTTATCATTAGCTAACATCGCCTGAGCCGCTTCAACATTATGATCTGTGTTTGAACTCATTTCAATAAACCCTCCCCGTTTGAACATCGTTTCTATTGCTCATCTGACCGCTGCTGTGCATCTTTAGCCAAGCTCATATACGTCAAAATCGTCAACACAGCGGCAAGTCCAAGTGTCCACATATTTCTGTCAAGTTGCTGGTTGGACACTAACCAAGCGATGCAAATCAAGCCAATTTGAAGTCCCCACGAACGAATCGACTGCCCGGCAACGTGTTTTGATAACCAAGTCATCATTGTTCCCTCCTTAATCGAGTTGATTGCGACCGCTAATTATTTTAAAGCGTCAAATGCTGGTAGCACGGTTTCGGCAGCGTCTTGGCGAATGAAAACCGGAATCTCTTCAATTGGCGTTTGAACTGAAATGGTTTGACCGCCTGGAACAACATCCCCAGTGTGGGCATTGAGCCAACTCGTACCAGCTGGTAAGTAAACATCCCGTTGCTCAGTCTTTTCGTAGAGCACCGGCGCAACCAAAATCGAATCGCCAAACAAGAACTCGTTTTCAACCGTCCAGGCTGTCTCATCTCGATTAAAGTTATAGAACAGGGGCCGAATAACTGGCGTCCCTTTTTCATGCGCATCCACCATTGTTTCACGAATGTACGGCTTCAAGTTTTCTCGTAAGTTCATGTACTTCTTCATGATGCCATAGGCCTGATCACCATAAGCCCAAGGTTCGGTACCGCCACCAGATGGCATCTTCCCGCCACCTTCTTGGCTGAGTGGTACCGTGTGTGGTTCCCGATCCCCATGCATCCGCATAACAGGACAGAAAGTCGCAAATTCAAACCAGCGTGTCACCAATTCCCGGAAATTATCATCATCATCAACACCACCATGGAAACCACCAATATCAGTTGTCCACCAAGGAATGCCGGCGATGCCCATGTTCAAGCCGATTGCCAGTTGATTCCGTAACGACTGGAAACTGGAATCAATATCGCCAGACCAAACTAACGCCCCGTACTTTTGGCTCCCTGCCCATGCACAACGGACGAGGTTAATAACGTTTTCCTTGCCACTATCCTTTTGGCCGTCGTAAATTGCTTTAGAGTAACCAACTGGATAAGCATTACCAACTTGCAGATTGGTTCCATTGTAGTAGCGGTAGTTATCGAAATCGTAAACGGTATACTCCGGTTCTGCTTCGTCTAACCAGAAAAGATCGACGCCCTTATCCTGATAGTTTTGCTTTAATAATTGCCAAATATAGTTTTGAGCATCTGGATTGGTAAAGTCCACAAATCCGTTATTGCCAAGGAAGTTCATGGTGATTGGTACCCCGCGTTCAGTTTGAACGAGGTATCCTTTTTCCTGCATTTCCTTGTAGTGTGAACTGGTTTCATCAATCGTTGGCCAAACTGACACCATTAGTTTGATGCCCATCCATGTAGTTCCTTGATCATTTTTTCGGGATCTGGCCAGTACGTCTTATCAAACGTAAATTCACCAGACTTTGGCCAGTGGAAGTAATCAATCACGATTACACTGATTGGCAACTGACGACGCTTAAATTCACGTGCTGCTTCCAGCAATTCATCTTGGGTCCGGTAACGCAACTTGCACTGCCAGTATCCCATCGCAAAATCTGGCATCATTGGTACCTTGCCAGTCACATTGGCATAGTTTTCTTCAATTTCACTTGGTTGATCGCCGCAGGTCACCCAGTAATCCAATTCTTTGGTCGATAATGCATGCCACTCTGTCAGATTTTTCGCAAAGTTAACGTCCCCAATGGCAGGATTATTCCAAAGCATCCCGTACCCCTTGCTTGAAAGCACAAATGGCACACTAGCCTGTGAATTCCGGTGAGCCAGTTCCAACTTGGCATTCTTGAGATTCAAGAAATCTTGTTGATACTGTCCCATCCCAAACAACTTCTCATTCGGATCCGATTCAAACCGGACTTTCAGTTCAAAATCACCACCCGTAAGCGTTTTAAATTCACGCGAATCAATGTTCAACGCACTGTTAAAGTGGTTGATCTTATCCTGATTGCTTCCGGCTGACATGTCATCAACCCGATTACGTTGATAGCCCTTTAAAAGCAGATCCCCGTTTTGATTATAGAAACTAAGGTTCTTGAACGCATCAATTTTAGCGGTCAGCTTACCATTGGTGATTGTTCCTTGACGCTGCCCTTCATTAACAGCAACTACTGCTTGATACGCCGAAACTGGTTCACTTAACGCATGGTTATCATCGGTGTACGTTGCGTATTTAGTACTTCTCACCCGAAAACTATTTTGCCCCCAGGGTTTGACCTCTAAAAGTTCATTTCCATTTCTGAGGTACAGACAATTATTATCTTCATAAATCATTGCACTGACTCCTTTTTTATGCACCTATAGTTACTAAGTAATTTAATTTATATGATAATGTCAATTACTACGAGTATGAGTTGATTGAATCTGATATAAACATTGATACCACGCAATTATAAGTATAATTGCCGTTAATCAGCAAGCGCTTACAGTTATTAATAATAAAGCTTTACACCCCTACTTAAAACTAATAAAATTAAGACAATGGTATACATATCAAAAGTGGAGGTCTCTATTTTGAATAAAAAAGTATACAAATTTTTACTCTATGAACCCGTGCACTTTTTTAAGGCTGGTCAGTACTTTGCTAATCAAGGTTGGCGGCATAAAAATATCGTCAATGATGGTGATTACGAATTATTTATTATGCTATCAGGGGCAGCTACATTCGAATCGGAAGTGACGACTACTCGCTTCATAAAAACGACTGTTTGCTAATTCCACCTCACATTCGTCACGTTGGCTACCGAGACTCACCAGACGGCACCGTTTACTACTGGATGCACTTCTTTCCAAGTGGCACAGTGACAACATCGTATAATGTCAACCTTGCCGGAAAACCCGCTGAAATTGAAATGCCTCAGTTATTCAACGTCACCAACTTCGAACGATTAGCTATTTTAGTGCGGCAGTTACTGGATAGCGCTAATGATGAAAGTGTCTCTCAACTAACCTCAAACTACTTTATTTCAAGTATTTTAATTGAGTTATCTCACCAGTTTATTGGAACAATCCAAGACCCCCATAAGTCATCTAGTCGGTTTGAACTGATTAAAAACTGGATTCGCATCCACAGTCACGAAAAGCTAACCGTTGCGCAAGTTGCCGCTGAATTTCAGATGACCCCGGTTTACTTAACTCAGCTTTTCAACGAATATGAGGGTGTGACCACGATTCACTTCATCAATGCGGTTAAGATCAAACAAGCACAGGAACTACTCCTCACAACCAATAAATCGGTTAAAGAAATTGCGTTTGACCTCAGTTTCAGTAACGAAAAGTACTTCCTACGCGTCTTTAAACAAACAACCTCGTTAACACCCACTAAATTCCGAAATTCATACTCCAAAACCTACCTGAACAACATTGAAGTGGACCCAACGATTCCTAAACCAAAACGTCACTAAACATCACTACAAAAATCGACCTTATTCCCTAACTTTACTGGGAATAAGGTCGATTTTTACTTAAACCCAGAAACAAATCAGGTTTAACTCACATAACTATTCTTTATTTAACCAAACCTGCATTGCACCATCTTCACGGTTGGCCCATGCATAATATGGGACTAGTTTCAACTTAGCGTCCCGAAGTTGTTCAGCAGTTGCTTCTGTGTAAAGATCAACGCCATCTTCATCTTCTTGCGGTAACTTTGCATTAACCGTAATCGTGCCAACCCCTTCAAGTAAGTTGGGCTGGAAACTGTAGTGCGTCTCACTCTTTGGTGACACTTCATACTGCCATAATGATGCGTCATTATCGGTCTCTTCAGCACAAAATACGATTGGTCCGCGTTGAACAGCGTACTTCCCAAAGTCAGCACTAACCCGGTTGCTAGCTCGCATAAACTTCGTGTTCATATCTAGCACAATATCAATTGTCGTTGACGCTTGCGCGATTGGCACGTAGAGGTACCCATTCTTGGCTTCGAGTTGAGTTGCAGTTCCGTTCACCGTTACGCTATAGTTTGATTTTGACCAATTAGGTAACCGGATACCCAACTGCGTTGTTTCACCGGTCGCATTCGTGATGTCAAAATGAATGTTACCCTCCCAAGGGAAATTACTAGTTTGCTTAATCGAAAGACCATTAGCGAATTCCGCGTCGTTGGAAATGAACTGATTACTCAACACTTCACCAGGCTTAACATCATAAATGTATTGATCCAGTGAGGTAATCAAGCGTGCCAAGTTGGCCGGACAACAGGCGCAACCAAACCAGTCGGCCCGGTGTGTTAACACATGAGACTTTCCAGGGTTAAAGGTCGATGCCTTTGGATCGGCTTCGAGTGGATTCACATAGAAGAAGTGCTTCCCATCCAAGGCCATTCCTGATAACGCACCGTTAAATAATTCTTTTTCGATCACGTCTGCATATTCACTGTTTGTTTCCAATAGTGACATTTGACGGGCAAAGAAAGTCATCCCAACCGATGCACAGGTTTCACCATACATCGTATCATTTGGTAGATCATAATCGTACGTAAATGCCTCACCAGTAGTCGTTGAACCCACGTTACCAGTCACATACATCCGACGTTTAACAATATCCTTCCAGAAACGATGACAAGCTTCCAGTAATGTTTCATCACCCGTCAAACGTGCAACATAAGCCATCCCGGTACAAAGGTACACGACTCGAACTGCGTGGCCATCTGCCGTTTCTTGATCTGCGATTGGTTGAGCGTCTAAATAATACCGTTCTCCCGCTTCACGCATTCCCGGAATGATATCGCGTTCTAAGCCATCCGCTTCATTTTGTTTTTCAAAGAAACCAGGTTTCGTTCCTCGAACTTGCAAGAAATAGTGCGCCTCATCAAGATACTTTTTCTCGTGAGTTGCTTCATATAACCGCGATAGGGCTAGTTCAATTTCCGGATGACCATCGTAGCCATCAATTTGGTCATCTTCGGTACCGAAATTCCGAACAATACAATCAGCCATTCGTTTGGCGATCTCTAACGCTTTTTCGTTGCCAGTTGCGTCATGATAGGCCACTCCAGCTTCGATGTAGTGCCCCATCGTGTAAAGTTCGTGTGACTGTTGAAGTCGTTTGAATTTACGCTCTGGTGCATCAATTTGAAAGTAAGTTGACAAATAACCATCATCGTCTTGAGCATCCGCAATCAGATCAATCAAGTTATCCGTAATCGTTTTTAATTCTGGATTAGGATGGTACGAAAATGAATACGCAGCCGCTTCAAGCCACTTATAAACGTCCGTATCTTGGAATGGAAAACCGTAGTGATGACCTTCCATTTGTCCCGCCGCAATTTTTAAATTGGCCACTGCGTGACTATTTTTATCAGCACCTTCAATCTTTTGAGGATCCTTTGACATGTTAATGTCGGCCTCATCATTCATTACAGCCCACTGATAAGGTAATACCTCAGAAACAACAAGTTCCTGATATCGTTTCCAAAAATCAGATGTCACCGTAACGCGTTTTAATTCTGGTTCAACCATGATCTCATTCTCCTCCGATCAAATTACACTTTATTTTTAATTAGTTGTTGCAGTTGCGTTCTCTTCTTCAGCGCGACGTTCAGCTAATTCTTCAGTTACAATTGGTTCGTGTTTTTCCCACTTGCGGTAGAATACCATGCAAACAGCACTCAAAGCGTAGATGATAACAGGAACCCAGATAAAGGTAAAGCTAATTGCAGAAAGGCTAGAACCTGTTTGAGTAGCTTTAGCAGCAGTAAAGCCGAAGCTAGCTAAGATCCTGGCAGCAATAAATGACCCAATCCCTGAACCCATTTGAATACAGAAGGAAGCACCCATGGCAGTTAAGAAACCATTAGCCCGAATGCCGTTCTTCCATTCACCGAAGTCAACAGTGTCACCAACCATTGAAAAGAACATGGTCATTGCAGAACCAGACCCAATACATGCTAAGCACCAACCAATTAGGCCAGAGGTAACGTTAGTTCCGGCCATGCCAATCCAAACTTGACCAACCATCGTCATGCCTAACATCAAGATCGTAGTTCCCCACTTGTGAAGGTATTTAACAACAAATGGCACTGACGCCATCCCGATAATTTGAATGATTGAGAAACCATTGAAGACGGAGATTAACCCTTTGTCACTCAAATTATACTGGAAGTAATACGGTAATGCCGCGTTACGAGCAGAGTATGCTGTCCATAATAGCAGGTTAGCCAATACAATCAAGACCCATGGCCAGTTATTCTTAGTTGCCTTCACACTTTCGCGAATCGTGATGATTTTTTCTTCGCCAATGTTCTTTTCACGCATATCTAAGAACGCAATCATCAGGATAATGAACCCGATAATGGCGTATACCCCAACGGCTAACGACCACCCACGCTGTTCATTACCATGTCCCAAGGCTGAGGCTAATGGCATAACGAACGTAACGGCAAAGAAGTTCCCAACATTCCCTAGGACCATCCGAATTGAGTTAGCAGAGGTCCGTTCGTCAGAGTTAGCTGATAAGTTAGGCAAAACGGACGTAATTGGTGTTGATAACGCCGTGTAGGTTAATTCAGCAATGATGTACATTGCCCCGGCATAGATAATTTTAGCCGTACTACTGAGTGATGGCGTCGTAAACAGTAACCAAACGGAGATGGTGAATGGTAATGCCATCCACAAAAACCAAGGCCGGTTCTTTCCGTACTTACTGTGCGTGTGGTCAACCAACACACCCATGACTGGAGCACCTAATGCATCAATGAACCGCCCCAGTAACAGCAAAGCCCCGGCAGTCCCAACATCCAAACCGAAGACGTTAGTGAAGAAGTACAACATGTATGAGCCAATCAGGGTATACAGCAGATTCCCCGCCATATCTGTGAACCCATACGTTAACTTTCTGTGAAACGGTAATTTGTCACTTGCAAGCATAGCTTGCGCCGCAGCAACGTTATGATCTGTGTTATTCGCACTCATTGAAAAAACCTCCATTCATAAACCATGGTCAACTAACAGTTGGCACTTATTTGTTCGAAATGCGCTTCTTACTGTCAAAAGCCAGACTGATGTAAATCACTAACATGAGAACTGTCCCACCAATAATTGTGGTTAAATTATTGGGAATCGTATGATCGGCAACCTTCCAAGCAACGTGATAAATAGTAATTGCAGAATCCAAGAAATAATCGACTGACTTGCAAATAATTTCCCAAACAGTTTCATTTGAAGTTCTCCTTTCTTACCAATATTTTGAATACGCTTACATATTAACTATTTTCAAGTCTTCAGGTAAGGTCTATAATATGGTAATAGGTTATCATTTCCGACTTTTTTAGCTTAAATTCAAGCTATGTACACGAAATTATATATTAGGTAGTCATTTCCGACTTTTTAGTCTTTTCATTTTTCGTATATTTGGTGTCAATTTCCGTACATCAATTGGAGGGGAGTTACATGCAATTCTTTTCATTCAACTTAAATAAGCCCGTCTTATATTACAAAGGTGGTGAATTTATGAGCAAATCAGAGTGGATTCATAAACCTATGTATCATAAGGGTGACTATGAACTCATTCTCGGATTAACCGGCAAAGTCCATCTCCAAGTTAACGATGAAACAATCACCGTTGGCCCCCACGACGTCCTTTTAATTCCGCCTTACACCCGTTTTTACGGTTGTTCTCCTAGTGAAAACGTTGATTTCTACTGGTTGCACTTCTTCTCTCAAGACCCACTCAGTGATTTTTCAGCTAACGAAAACGAAACTGTCAGTTCGTTTATCACGAAAACTGGTGATGATAAAGAAATTATCTTACCGTCACTATTCCACCTTCACGACTACGAACAAGTCACCGTCCTCATTCATCAGATTCTCTCGCTTCATAGTGAACTTTCGTACGTTGAAGAACGCGACTTCTTAACGTCCGCTTTACTGATTGAATTATTTAAATCCTATATTGCTCAACACAATCCTGATGACGCTAACGACCGGATCAACTATCTCAAAGAATGGATTCGCGCTAATATGTCCAGTGATTTAACCGTCGAAGCCATCGCCGAACAGGTTCATCTCAACGTCGATTACCTCACGCGTCTTTTCAAGAAATACGAGGGTATCACAACCCTACAGTATCTTAATCATCTCAAAATTGAAGTCGCCACCCTGCTTCTCATTCGAACTGAGCTTTCCATTAATGAAATTGCTCAGAGTTCCTACTTCAACGACCCTAAGAACTTCATGCGCCATTTTAAAAAGGAAATGGGCCTATCACCTACTCAGTACCGCAACACCTACAACATTATTCATCTCAATAATCCACACATTGATCCACAGATTCCACTACCAAAGCAATTATCAGACTCTATTGACCATATTCCAGGGAATGGTAACGCTGATTAGAATAAAAATAGAACCAAATCTTCGCATTTACGCAGAGATTCGGTTCTATTTTTGGATGAATTCACTATCTATTTTAGGAGTTACTTCTTATGTTGAGACTTTAGTTCGAGAAAGTTGCACTTCATTAACGGTCGTCACATCGATCAAGCCTAGTCAAGGTCAGTGCCTAGGGTTGGTGGACGTGGGGACTGGTGGATCAGAACTTGGATAACAGGCCGTTGGGGGACTGGTTGGTCCTTGTTGTGTTGACTTGGGTGGTGCTAAATTACTATTTTATACGACACGTTGCGTTACTTTGAGTGGTACTGACGACGTGCATGGCTACTACTTTGATTTCGGCGCCACTTGGATTAGGCTTTGCGCTTAACAATCCATTTGTGAGATTGGTTACGGTAGTTCGTTCTGGCAACCGCGCCGAAACGTGCTCCGAGAAGCAAAGGGCTATGTGTAAGGCGACTCGGGTAAAAGCCCAAACCCAGGCTTTCACCCGAGTCGCCTTACACGCCGCCCTTTAACCGCTTCTCTCCGCACTCTAGATTTGATCCAACGCTTGACTCAAATCAGCAATCAAATCATCAGCATTTTCAATCCCAACTGAGATCCGGATCAAATCTGGGGTAATGCCCGTTTCCTTCAATTGTTCGTCGTTCAATTGGGCGTGAGTGGTTGATGCTGGGTGAATGATCAATGACTTAGCATCACCAACGTTGGCCAACAGTGAGAACAATTCCGTCTTTTCAGTTAATTGCTTGCCGGCTTTTTCGCCGCCCTTTAAGCCCAAGGTGAAGATTGAACCAGTGCCCTTTGGGAAGTACTTGGCAGCTAAATCATGGTACTTGCTGTCCTTCAATGATGGGTAGTTGACCCAAGCCACCTTTGGATGGTTGTTCAAGAATTCAGTGATCTTTTGGGTGTTAGCCACGTGGCGTTCAACCCGAAGTGATAATGATTCAAGACCTTGAATCAACAAGAATGAGTTGAATGGGCTGATAGCAGCACCAGTATCACGTAATGTTTGGGCCCGAACCTTTGTGGTAAAGGCAGCTGGGTTAATGTCGTTCCAAACGATGCCGTTGTAAGTAGCATCTGGTGTGGTGAAGTCTGGGTATTTGCCAGAAGCGGCGTAATCGAACTTGCCGTTTTCAACGATGACACCACCCATTGAGGTCCCGTGACCGCCGATGAACTTCGTTGCTGAGTGAACAACCACGTCAACACCGTGATCAAGTGGTTGGATCAGGTATGGGGTGCCAAAGGTGTTATCAGCAATTAAGATAATGCCGTTATCATGGGCAATCTTAGCAACGGCTTCGATGTCAATGATGTTAATCCCAGGGTTCCCAATGGTTTCGATGTAAAGTGCCTTGGTGTTTTCGTCGATGGCCTTGGCGAAGTTTTCAGGGTCGTCTGGATCAACGAACGTAGTGGTAATGCCTAACTTTGGTAAGGTAACGCTGAATAAGTCGTAAGTCCCACCGTAAAGGGTGCTGGCAGATACGATGTTGTCACCAGCGTTGGCCACGTTTTGAACAGCGGCGGTAACGGCAGCGGCACCGGTTGCTAAAGCAACGCCGGCAGTCCCATTTTCAAGAGCGGCAACCCGCTTTTCCAAAACATCGGTAGTTGGGTTCGTCAAACGGGTGTAAATGTTACCGGCATCCGTTAAAGCAAACCGGCCAGCAGCTTGAGCGGCGTCCTTGAAGACGTATGAAGTCGTTTGGTAAATTGGCACTGCCCGTGAACCAGTTTCATCGACAACTTGACCCGCATGGACTTGTTTCGTTTCAAAATGTAATTCGTTGTTTTCAGTCATAATAAAGATCTCCTTTAATTTAAAATCATCATTTAGTTTTTAGGTTAGAAATCGAAAAAAGCGTTCACCCCATACCAGCATATAAGCTAGTATGGGACGAACGCTTCGTGTTACCACCCATCTTTGCAAATCATTCGCATGACTTGCCTCAACGACACCTGTTGATGTCTGGGATCGTAACGCATCCTTGCGGGTCAGTTGCGTGAACAGCCAACCTTCAATCTGGGCTCATTCTCTGATTCGACGATCTCCTGCCTCGCACTATCTACAGGTCGCTGTGTGATGTCATCCTCAGGTACTATTCCCATCCGAATTTCATAATCTAATTGCCATTTAATATAATCATAATTCGGGGGTCTGTCAACAGGTGTTTTGTAATTTGAGTAAAATTGATGTTATTCGGCAGGCCTAAAGTACTGATAATTCAGCATTTATGAGCTTTTAATTTTTTTTGAACTTTTTTTTAAATTTGGTGTATTAATTGCAAATTTGGGTTACCAACAGATCCGCTTTCTTAGAAATAATTCATTTTCGATTCAAATTAATCATTCACTTCGATCGTAACACGTGCCGCGGCTATCTCCCCAATAACCTTTCGTGCTATAATCAACAAAAAAGCAGGGGAGCGATTCACATGGCAAATGCAGCAATGGCAATTCAAGTTCTACCTGAAGCAGACTCAACCAAGGAGCTACTCCGATTAGTGGACGTGGCAATCGCGGAAATCGATGCCAGCGGACTTTCATACGAAGTTGGCGCGTTTGAAACAACGGTTGAAGGCGACTTAGATGATTTGATCAAACTACTTCACCGGATCCAAACGCAAGTTACTGAAAGCGGCGCGCCAAAGATCAGTAGCTACATCAAGCTATCGTATGCGCCAGAAGAACACATTTTGACGACTGACGAAAAATTAGGGAAATACCGCGCGCATAACGAACAACAAGCTAAGTAATCAATCAAAATTATGACTGGAAAAAATCTATATTGACAAACATCGAACTAATTTCTTAACTCAAAATTTGTTAAAAATTCCACTCGATTTCAAGACTATTACCTAGCCTAAACGCCAAATAGGCTTCCAAGCTCCGCTGGGGCGCGCGCCAAAACTCAGGTCCCGGCCATATAAGCAGAAATAACCGTAGATTCCAAAACCAGGAATCTACGGTTATTTCTGCTTATATTCTGGGACCTAAACGAGTTTTGTCACGCTCTCTAGTTCGCACCCTTAGCTGGATCCACTCGCTTCTCGACCCAAGCCAAGACTACGTCCAGGATAATCGCCATCAACGCCGTTGGCAACGCACCGGCGAGAATGATGGCACTCCCGTTAGTCGCGTTAGTCCCACGGATAATGATATCCCCAAGACCACCAGCACCAACGAAGGTCCCGATAGCGGTGATCCCAATCGCCAAGACTAAGGCATTTCGGAGCCCCGCCATAATGACGGACAACGATAGTGGAATTTCCACTAATCTAAGTAACTGCAGGCGCGTCATCCCCATTCCCTTGCCTGAATCAAGGATGCTGGGGTCAACGTTGCGCATGCCTGTGTCGGTATTTTTAATAATCGGCAACAGCGCGTACAGGAACACCGTTACAATCACAGTGTTCACGCCTAAACCTAGGCCAATCATAATGATCGACAACATCGCCAGTGATGGGATAGTTTGAATCACGTTGGCAATTCCGATCACGGTCCCGCTCAGCTTGCTGTGGTGGGCAATGAAGATCCCAATCGGAATCCCCACAATGGCTGCCAACAGCACACCATACACTGAAATCAAGAAGTGCCGGCTAAACTGTGACAGTACGTACAGGCCGTTATGTTGATAGTAGTACATTAGCTGTTCAAAGAGGTTCATGTGGACCATTAGTCAGCACTCCCTTCAAAGTAGTTGTGTTGTTCCAAGAACTGTTTGGCCACCACTTCTGGTTCCTCGAGGTTGTTATCCACCTTGTAGTTCAGTTCTTGCATCGTCTTCAAACTGATCTTGCCGTTTAACTTCGAAATGATTGGCTTTAATT
Source organism: Secundilactobacillus similis DSM 23365 = JCM 2765 (assembly GCF_001311075.1). GTDB lineage: Bacteria > Bacillota > Bacilli > Lactobacillales > Lactobacillaceae > Secundilactobacillus > Secundilactobacillus similis. The sequence continues at coordinate 17,301 of NZ_BBAD01000027.1, read as the reverse complement.
GTGGGTGCTTCTTCAAAATCGCATCCGTCGCCACCGCACTTGCATCGTATGGTGGGAAGAAGTGCTTGTCATCCTTCAGCAGTTTCAAATCGTAGCTGTTGATCCGGCCATCGGTCGAGTACCCGAGAACGGCGTCCATCTTGTTGGCCGCTACCGCATCGTAAACTAACCCAATTTGCATCGGATGAACTTCGCCGAATTTGTAGCCGTAAGCCTTCTGGAAGCCATCGTAGCCATCGCCCTTTCGGTTCAACCAAATCTGGTCGATCCCAACGGACATGTTACCGGCGACCTTCTTCATGTCACTGACGTTATTCAACCATACTTCTTAGCAGTCTGCTGCGTCACCATGAACACGTAGGTGTCAGCAAACCCGTATGATGGGAAATACGTCATGTGATAGTCCTTCTTAAAGCCTTCGCGCACCGTCTTTTCCGCTCGCTTTTGATTCCGATCGGCTTTTTTACCCATAATGGTCGTCAAATCGGTCCCAACGAAGCGAATCGACGAAATATCAGCTTGGTTGTTCTTCAACGCGTTAAAACTAACCGTCCCGGAACCCAAGTTATTGATGATCGTGGTGTGCAAATTTGAATCGTGCTCGATCATATCCTGTAGCATATACGCCATGATTTGTTGTTCCGTCGTGTTTTGTGACGCAATCCGCACCGTATCACTTGAAGAGCCTGATAGTCCCGGAAAACCGCAACCGGCTAACCCAATGACACTAACCAGTGCAAGTGCCGCCGTAACGCACCACCGTTTAAATTTTGTCATGTTCAGCCCCCCTTACGCCTGAGTGGTTTTCGGCGTCAACGCTGTTTCCAGCTTACCTAATAACCAGTCAACGATCAGCGCCAAAAGGATCACTGGAATTGACCCACCTAAAATTAAGTCCGTCCGATAGAGGTTTAACCCATTGAAGATAAAATCCCCTAATCCGCCGGCCCCAATGTAGGATGCTAACGCCGCCCACGCAATGACGTAGGTGGCTGATAACCGCACGCCGGACATAATTACGGGTGCGGCCAGTGGTAATTCGACCTTAAAGATCGACTGCCAACTGGTCATCCCCATGCCCTTTGCGGCATCTTTCAACGTTGGATCAACGTCGTCCATGCCCAGGTAGGTATTTCGTAAAATGGGCAGTAATGAATAGATAAACAGGGCAACGATGGCGGGTAAGGCCCCGATCCCGAAAATCGGAATCATGAACGCTAACAGCGCCAATGCGGGAATCGTCTGGAGCATACTGGCGATTGAGACCACCACGTTAGCCACTTTTTTAGTCCGCGTAAGCAAAACGCCCAGCGGTACGGCCACGATGATCCCTAAGCCTAACGCAATGGCTGAAATGTACAGGTGTTGCCAGGTTTTTCCAACTAATTGCCAGCCATAGGTTGCAAAAAAGTGCATCATTTGGCCTCACCACCTTGCGCTTGGGCAACCTCACTCTCATCAGCTTTATCATCCTCACCCCAGAGGCGTCGTACACGATATCAACCAAGGCCGCCCGGGTCACGATGCCGACCAAGTGCTTATCTCGATCGACCACTGGCACGTTTTTAAAGCCCCGCTTCAAAATCCGTTCAACGGTATCTCGAATGAGGGAGTCAGACGACACGTAGAACACGTCACTATGCATGACGTCACCCACACTAGTCGCCGTTTTGAAATTGTAGTCAATATCTTCGATGTCGAGGTAGCCCTTGAGACTGCCGCCTTCATCCGTGACCAGCAGTGAATCGACTCGCCGATCATGCATCATTTTGAGGGCTTCCTTCAATAACTTGTCGGGCGTGATCGACGCCACGTTCTTCAACATGACTTGACCAACGGTTGTGATACTTGGCCGCGCTTGGATCAAGCGGTCTTTCCCAATCAAGTTCTCGACAAATTCATTGGCCGGGTGCCGCAAAATTTCGTCCGGTGTCGCAATTTGAATGATCTTGCCGGCATCCATAACCACGATACGAGTCGCTAACGTCAACGCTTCGTCCATATCGTGGGTCACAAAGACCACGGTTTTACCAAGCCGCATCTGCAGGTCTTTGATCAAATCCTGTAGTGATTCCCGCGTAATTGGATCCAACGCACCGTAGGGTTCATCCATGAGGATCAAATCTTGATCCGCAGCTAATGCCCGGACCACGCCGATTCGTTGCTGTTGCCCACCAGATAGTTCTGACGGGTACCGGTCTAAGAATTCTTCGGGTAATTCAACGAGCTTGATCATTTCCTTAGCCCGTTCGTCCATCTTTTCTTGTGACCACTTCAATAAGCGTGGCACGATGGTGATATTTTGGCGAATCGTCATGTGTGGCATCAGCCCGATATTTTGAATCACGTAGCCGATTTTGCGCCGCAGTTGAACGGGATCCATTTCACTGATATCCTTACCGTTCAACTTGATCGTCCCAGACGTTTGTTGCAGCATCCGGTTGATCATTCGCATGGTGGTCGTTTTCCCCGACCCGGAAGTTCCGATAAAACACACGAACTCCCCTTTTTGAATTTCCAAATTAAAATCGTCAACGGCAACCTTACCACCGCTGTACGTTTTATTGAGGTGTGACATTGTTAAAAACGTCGATTCTTGCATTGCTCCCATCCTCTCGTTGTTCACTTTGCTGTACAGACGTCTAAAAAGAACTGTATAATACAAAAGAACTGTATAATACAATTGTAACGTACTATTTTCAGTCACGCAAAAATTAAGAATCCTCTAAGTTTTTGCTAATTGCCATTCTGAATTGGTTATCAACAAGCAAATTACCGACTAATGCGGGCATTCTGGGCGCGACAACTTACCAGTAAAAAAAGATTATCTAACTGGTCTAGTGATTTGAGTTCAGCCGATTTTCATTTTTTTGTAACCCGGCCGAGCCACACTTATTTTAGCATTTTTCTTTACAATCACATTGTAATCGGTTACAATTCAATTGTACACAACTTAATCTATTGAGAAATGAGGCGACCTTAATGGTAAAAAAACTCTATACAACAACGATGACGAACACTGGTGGTCGAGCTGGTGAAGTTTGGTCCAACGATAAAAAGTGGGACTTCAAGATCGGCACCCCCGGCGTTGACAAGGATACCACTAACCCTGAGCAACTGTTTGCGGCTGGTTACGCTTCCTGCTTTAACGGTGCACTAGAGATTGCATTGCAACAAGCCGGCGTTACTGCTGAAAGTACGGTTCGCGCCAAGGTCGCCCTCTATCAAGAAGGTGACGGTCCCGACTTCCACATCGGCGTTGACCTTTTTGCGCACGTTGATGGTGTTGCGGAAGCGGATCTATTAACCTACCTTGATCAAGCTAACCAGATTTGTCCTTATTCCAAGGCAACTCGCGGCAATATTGAAGTGACTTTGAACGTTGAATAGTATCGCGTAGCACTCGATTATTTTAAATAAACGCATCCCCGAATACCAAACTGTGGTACTCGGGGATGCGTTTTTTATTCAATTATTTCGGTTGTCTAATCATGACCGCCAGTAGATTTGGCGTTTAACTATTTTGAACGATTCTAATTGAAACAATTGAAGTCAGCTAATCAACCCGATTATCTTCTGCCAACTTTTCGAACCACCACTACCGCTGTAATTTTTGTTAAATAGGCCGTTCAAGCGCGGTATAGCCCGCTTTAACGACCACTAAAAGTTAAAATTTGTTAAAAAATCCCCCAATTTTCTAGACAACCCGTGACAACTATTTAATTGCATAGTAACTCGCTATTAACACAATTGAAACATTCGTCAGGTATCCTAGTAGTCAGTGAACAACAAGGGGATTATAAAAAATATGTCAAAACTACACTTAAAAATTGCAACATTCTTTCTATTAATGATCGGCTTCGGCTTTGGGATGGCATCTAACGCCACTTCCCACGTCGCACCACAATCTGAAACCACTACCGCACACGCCGCAACTTTGACTGCTAGCCAAAAGAAACAAATCGCTACGATCAACGCCGGCCTTTCCAAGACCCAAAAGGCTGCTAAGAACTGGATTGCCTACCGCGAATCTCGTTACAGCTATACTGCTCGTAACGGTAACTGTTACGGCCGTTACCAACTATTACGTTCATACCTCCATGGCAACTACTCAGCCGTGAACCAGGAAAAGGTCGCTAACGCTTACGTTGCCGGCCGTTATGGCACTTGGACGAACGCTAAGCGTTTCTGGCAAGCACACCACTGGTACTAAACTGAGGGCTGACGCGCTGGCGCACCCTTACTTACATAAGTGGTCTTGTACACAAGTTCCCTTGGTAACTGATAATAGCACCGCGATTAATGATATCGCGGTGCTTTTTTGTTGCCCTTATCCAAAATGACTTTAAAACACTTTGATTCACCAACTATTTTCAGAATTAATCGAATGATAATTAAAAACTATGGTTGTGTCTGTGCTTACTTTCACAAAATTTTCTAGTGCTGAAAAGTTTTTTCAACTACCTTAAGCGACCCTTTTCACCGTAATGCCGGCTATTTCGGCCACTATTGCTTTGTAAGCGGTAACTATTTCTTTTGGAAATCGCTTTCTTTTTTCAAAAATAAGCGTTATACTAACCCACGTTGGTTGTTCTAATGTACCAACTTAGTTACAACTGTTACATGCAGCTTGTTATTAGCACCTTAAAAATACACTACAAAGGGGATTCGTTTTATGCGAAAAGTGTCGACTGGTTTTATTTACTTCTTCGGCGCCCTTGGTGGGTTGCTTTTCGGTTATGATACCGGGGTTATCTCTGGCGCCATCCTGTTTATTCAAAAACAACTTCACTTGGCTCATGGCAACAAGGTTGGGTCGTTAGTGCCGTCTTGTTGGGGGCCGTTTTAGGGGCTGCCATTATTGGACCATCTTCTGATAAGTATGGTCGTCGAAAACTACTTTTGCTTTCTGCTATTATTTTCTTCGTTGGGGCCATTGGCTCAGCATTCTCACCAGAATTCTGGACTTTGATCGTTTCACGGATCATCTTAGGGATGGCCGTTGGGGCTGCTTCCGCTTTGATTCCAACTTACTTAGCTGAATTGGCACCCGCTGACAAGCGTGGGACCGTTTCAAGTTTGTTCCAGCTGATGGTTATGACTGGGATCTTGGTCGCCTACATCACCAATTACAGCTTCTCTGGCATGTATACTGGCTGGCGTTGGATGTTAGGGTTCGCCGCTATTCCAGCCGCAATCCTCTTCTTCGGTGGCTTGATTCTCCCAGAAAGTCCTCGTTTCTTAGTCAAATCCGGCCGGACTGATGAAGCCAACGCCGTTTTGATGAACATGAACAATGATAATAAAGAAGCCGTTGATGCTGAATTAGCTCAAATCAAGCAACAAGCTAACATTAAGAGTGGTGGCTGGAGCGAACTCTTTAGCAAGTTCGTTCGTCCTTCATTGATTATTGGGATCGGCTTAGCCATCTTCCAACAAGTCATGGGGTGTAACACCGTTCTCTACTACGCACCAACCATCTTTACTGACGTTGGTTTCGGGGTTTCCGCAGCCTTGCTTGCCCACATCGGGATCGGGATCTTTAACGTGATCGTTACTGCGGTTGCCGTTGCTATAATGGATAAGATCGACCGGACCAAGATGTTGATTGGCGGGGCCATCGGGATGGGTATTTCCCTCTTCGTCATGAGCTTTGGGATGAAGTTCTCCGGTGGGTCACACGTTGCCGCTATCATCAGTGTTATCGCCTTGACGATTTACATCGCCTTCTTCTCCGCTACTTGGGGTCCCGTAATGTGGGTCATGATTGGTGAAGTCTTCCCACTTAACATTCGTGGGTTAGGGAACTCATTTGCTTCAGTTATCAACTGGGCAGCTAACATGGTTGTTTCCCTTACTTTCCCATCATTACTTGACTTCTTCGGTACTGGTAGTTTGTTCATCGGGTATGGTGTTTTGTGCTTCATCTCCATCTGGTTCGTTCACAAGTTCGTCTTCGAAACTCGGAACCGGTCATTGGAAGAAATTGAAGCTACCCTTCGTGAAAAAGACAACGAAGCGGAAAACACCGTTACCTCACATTAATCTAGCGTTCCTGATTCTCTCTTAATATCGCTTTTCTACATTGCCAAAACGCCTCCTCAGCAGTTATGTTGAGGAGACGTTTTTTGCTGTTGTTTTTTGTTGTCGTTTGTGTCCAGCGTAAGTGTGCAGAGCTTGTGAAACTCGGCTTCGTCGGCGCGTTAATCGTGGGTGATATTGTGGGCACAACCGGTCGGTCAGAAAATTTGGGCTGGAACGCCGTGGGCACGATTCTGAGCCGGGAAAACACGTCTCAGAATTCGGCCTTTCACTAAGCTGGAAATTCACCAGCTAAGTGAAATTTCACGGCTGAGCCCAATTTTCTGACCGACCTCTTGTTTGCGGGCTGTCGGCATCGATTACCGCACTCTCGAAAATTTATCATGAAGGGTTAAACTGTCGCACGCTGACAACTGCAAGCATCTCAGCAAGTGTTGAATGGCCACGTAACGACGTCGGGTCAGCAATACGTTCAAGCGAGTTGAATCAATGTTCAGGCTAGACTTGTTCATCACGAAAATGACAACTACTGACCGATTGTGCTGTTTACCGAGTTAACATCAATCGCTGTCATACTGTAGCATGACGACCAGTTAAGCACTTGAGATGGTCTACAATAGTGCCGAATTGGACCAATGTAAGATTCCGGTCAGCGGCTAGGTAGATGCTGTGTCGCGATGATTGGTGGTTGTTGGTGTCCTTCCGACAACCGCCAATTATCGGGGACAAATTGAAGACTCGCACGGGGTTTGGCGAGGCTTACATTTGAGGTCTGAGACCGCTCTTCGGCTCAGACCGGCCCCACAGCAGGAACCTAGTCGCTGACCGGAATCGTCAGCGCAAGCAAATCATCGCACTTCACAAACTAAACCGCAATATGCTTACGCTGGACACAAGCGTAACCCGCTACTTCTTTAGCTTATCAACCTGCTTCGACAATCGATCAACCTCGCTAGTCAGCTGCGCCAGCTGTTTCATCAACGCATCATGTTGCTGTTGCTGTTCATCCGCAGCACCGGTTCGATCAGTGAAGAATTCGGTGATCGTACTCGTCAGCAACCCGATAAAGCCAACGCCACCTAACATCAAGGCAGTCGCAATCATTTTGCCCCAAGCCGTTTTCGGTGAATCATCACCGTAACCAACCGTTGTGGCCGTTGTGACCGCCCACCACATTGACTGGGATAGCGTTTGGTGTTCAACGATTGAAAACAGCCAGGCACTAATGCAGATGATGCCGACACTGATGGTAAACAGGTAAATAAACCCGGTGTCATAGACGAACCGGTGAAAATTTTTCGTCCACTTCCCCGAGAGTCCAAGGTGCCAGAATAAGTGGTGCGCTCGAATATACTGCACCAGTCGGCCTAACCGAAAGAGCGCAAATGCTGGGTGCATGGGGATAATGCCCAGTAAATCAAACGCATTTTCAATTAAAAACCACTTTCGGTTCTTGGTGATCGCCCACCGGATGAAGTAGTCGGCAACAAAGAACAACCATAGTCCCGTGTTGATGGCATGCCCAATTGGACCGACTGGTACGTGGCACAGCAATAACAGTGCCAAAACTGACGAGGCCAAGACCAGGATCGTGATTAAAATGTGGTACCCAATCACCCGTTTAGTTTGTGTCATTTTACCGCCCCACTAATCATTGTAGATGGCCTTTAGTGCATTTAGATCCGCCGTCGATAGAGTTGTTCGGCTCTGGTCGACTGGATACATGACTGATAGCTTACTCGTGCTATGATCCAATCCCAGTGCGTGTCCCAGTTCGTGAGTTGCCACCGATTGCTTGATGGCCTGTTGTGGATAGCCACGTTGAGCCCCGCTCTGGCGTGGTTGACCGTATAGGCGCCCCAGCCAGTTTGTTGAATGATCTTTGGGCCTCCATGACCAGACTCAATCATCCCCTGCTGGGTGTTAGCGCTACTCATCTGCTTTTCGTAAACAAAGAAGGTAATTGAATTTTGCTTATCCGTAGCGTTCCCCGCCACCAACTTCACAAGTCCAGTAGCGTTATACGTCGCAACTGCGGCTTCAAACGCTACCTGAGCGGACGATGAAACATCGCTAGCAAAGTGGTAGTAGTAAGTCTTCTTCAACGTTTTCCCCTGTACAATGTTTTCAATTGGCGTTTGATCAGCCGACGACGTTTCTCGCTTCTGCGTGCTGCTCGTCGATTGTTGTGCATCGTAGTTTGGTAAATACCGGTCGGCTAATTTCGTTAATTCAGTTTTAAAGTTAACTGGCGCTGGTTTGCCATCGATTGTTAGTGGCACAAATGCCAGAACCAATAGGGCAACCGCCCAAGTTAACCACGTTCGTTTGCGCATTAGTGCGCCTCCTCTAGTGTGCCATGGTGGTTCGGCGCGTTTTCTTATCGCTACTACACTACTGATTTTTTGGAGTGAGGTCAATTATTATGGTGGGATTTTAGGGAATTTTTTGGTTTTGGAGATCGCGTTGGAGGAATTGGACGTTAATTGGCTAATATGCTGGGGGCGGTATAGCTGTATATATGAGAATAGTTCAGACTATCTCTGTTATATTGGTAAGGATGTCCCCCGATGCTTAACGTTTTTTTCATGGTTAATTTTCCGAAACCTCACATCTGTTATGTAGCCTAAACGCGCAAAAAAACGCAGGACCCGGCCATATAAGGCAGAAGAACAGGGACTCCCAAGCCCAGGAGTCCCTGTTCTTCTGCCTTATATTCTGGGTCCTAACCGCGTTTTTTGCGCTCTACAACGGAATACTAACCACAAACACCGCCCCATGCGGATGATTATCTCTCACATAAAGCTTGCCCTTATGCTGACCGACGATCCAGTGGGCAATCGCTAACCCCAGCCCATTGCCGCCGGTTTTCGAATTTCTTGATTTATCCGTTCTGTAGAAACGGTCGAACACTTTAGTCTTATCTTCGTCCGCGATACCTTCACCAGTATCCGCCACCTCTAATTGGAGGTTGTCGTGCACCTTAGTGGCTTTAATGCTAACGGTGCCGTGCTCCGGCGTATATTTGATCGCATTATCCATCAAAATGGTGATCAACTGACGAATCAAATCGGCGTCCAGCTTGCCCTTACCTGCCACCTTAATACTGGATTGGAAGGACTTTTGCTGGCTCATCGCGATTTCTTGGTACGGTTTGGTGACCTGCGTCAGCCACTGCTGCAAATCAACCTCTGCCGGATTAATTTGAATGACGTTTGAATCCGACCGTGCCAGTAACAGCAAGCGGTTAGTCAACGTCTGCATATGGTTAACTTCATCCAGCGCCGTGGCCACTTCGTCAATTTCGTCCATCACCCGGGATTTTGGCTTCGTCAGTAAATACTCCAGTTGGTTTTGAATCACCGTCAGCGGCGTCCGCAACTCATGCGCGGCGTTGGCGCTAAAATCCCGCTGTTTTCGCCAAGACGTAATAATCGGCTTCATACTCGACCGCGATAGCAGGTACGCAATCGCAATCGCTAAAATCCAGAAGATGATCAACGTGACCAACAGCGCATTTCGGAAACTATTCAACGCCAATAAGTCCGCGTCCACGTTCTCCATGATCAGTACATAACGCCCGGCGTACATTGGGTTTAAGTTTGATGCGGGGACCTTGATCAATAGTGTCCGGAAGTGACTGGTAACGTCATCTGAAGACAACGTCAGCTCCTGAACTTTATCCAAATCGTTCACGTTCAACTTGGTCTTCTTCAGTAAACTATAATCCCGTTCCCCAAGCATCGCCTGGTTCATGATTTTACCCTTACTGTTAAACACCACGATGTCCGCTCGAAACGGCCCATCCTTGGTTGGCATGACGGTGTTCTTAGTTTGAGTGCCCCGTAAGTGATTCCACTTCGGCTGCGGCACGTTTTGCAAAATACGTTGTTTTTGCCCGGTAAATCCTGAATTGATATCGCGATAAACGGACTGGTAAAAGAAGAAATAGACCACTAGCCCAAGGGCAGCAAACAGCAGCGCAAACGTGACTAACTCCTTCAAAAAGAGCTGGAGTTGTTGCTTTTTTTCGGGGTTTTTAACTTTCAACTCAATCCTCCGTTTCTAACATGTAACCGACGTTTCGAAGCGTCCGGATCGGTTGTTCCGCGACGCAGGCCTTGATCTTCTTTCTCAGGTTGCTCATGTACACTTCCACCACGGAAAGCGCAGTATCGGAGTCAAAGCCCCAAAGTCGATCAAAGATCTGATCTTTCGTAATGATGGTATCAGGATTTTGTAAAAAGTAAATCAAAAGGTCATATTCTTTCCCGTTCAGGCCAGGCTATTGCCATCGACCGTAACGGTTCGGTTGTTCAAATTAGCCGTAAAACCGGCCACTTTCAGTTGGTTATCAGCACCTAAACTACCCGTCCGGCGTAACAGCGCCTTGACCCGCATCAGTAGTTCTTCCCGGTGGAAGGGTTTCGTTAAGTAATCATCCGCGCCCAACTGAAAACCGTGAACCTTATCTTCCAGCGTATCCTTCGCCGTTAAAATCAATACGGGCATGTCGACCTTGCTTCCGTCCGCCAGTATTTTAAAATATCGTACCCACCGATCTGTGGCAACATCAAATCTAAAACGGCGAGGTCATAAATGCCTCCTGCCCCAGCATCTGACCCTCAAAACCATCGTTGCTGACCGTGGTTTCCGCAATGTCCGTCAAAAAGCGTTCTAGGCTGGTGGCCAGCGCTTCGTCGTCTTCAACGATCAAAATCTTAAGTTCACTACTCATCTCCGTGCACCTCCATCAAACTTGTCTTGATGTATTAAACCTAGCGACTTTTTGAGCGCAGGTCAATGCCTAAATCTTGACTTCGGCCACTTTTTTTAAATTTTAAGGTTCCCTTATGTTCATTTAGGTATCTTTAATAGTGTTGAACGCCAGCTTATTTTAAGGGCGTTACAGCCGAATTTGGACTGAAGGAGCAGCTCATGCTAGCCACGTCACCGTCGACAACTGACACCAAGCGATTTCACGTGCCCGCGATCGACTTTGTTTTTGCTCTTATTTTAATTCTTGCGCTGTTTCTCTATAGCTGGCAGATCGGTAACGCCAGCACGACTAACGCCTACTACACCCAACTTATCACAACCATGACCAAAAGTTGCACGCGTTTTGGGTCGCCGGTTTTGACCCCAACAACGTTAGTACCGGTACCCAACCACCCGTTGCCCTTTGGTTTATGGCTATTAGTGCTAAATGCTTTGGGGTCCACACCTGGAGCCTCGTGCTCCCCTCGATTGGTTTTGGCGTTGGTTCAGTCGCGTTGATCTACCAACTCATTATGCCAACTTTTGGCCGCGTTTCAGGTCGACTGGCTGCACTGGCAATGACGCTAACCCCAGTCGTTGTCACTAACTTACGCGCTAATAATCTCGATACGACCCTGCTCTTCTTCCTACTACTCGCTTGTTTGTTACTTGAAAAAGCCCTCGCACAAGATCAGCTGGGCTGGTTAATTGGTAGTTTTGCGATGATTGGGATTGCCTTCAACATCAAACTGATGCAGGCGTTTTTAATTCTCCCCATCATGGTCATCATTTACTGGTTAGCGACCACCACGTCTTGGCGTCAAAAATTGACCCACCTCTCACTGGCAGCCGTTACCCTGATCGCCTTATCATTCGTTTGGCCCCTATCAATTGATTTCACAACCACGCAAACCGCAACCCAGACCTCTGCTTTGCAGCTCGCGTTTTCAACCAATACCAACCAATCCCTGTTAGCCCAGTCGAGTTATACCAGCGATAGTAGCACTGCTCAACCAAAACAATTAGCTAACAGCACCACTCACCCCAATCGAACAACGGCGACCAGCATGACCCGTTCAACCGCCAACCGACCGGCGCCAAATCAAGCCACGACAACAACTGCCACGACCCAGTCACTAGTTCAAGCAACGGTTGGCTCGCAGGGTAGTTGGCTTCTACCATTTGCCATCTTCGGCCTCTTCGGTGGCTTGTCATTCTTCCGGGATGCCAAGCGCAAGTGGTGGCAGCTCACCAACAAGCAACAGCAACTCCTGTTGTGGGCCGGCTGGCTCTTACCCGTTTACGGTTTGCTGATGATCAACGCCTTCCAAGCGGATACGTTGGTCATGTTGGCACCAGCCATTGCGGCACTGTTTGGCATTACCCTGCCCGTCTTGATTCGGTTATATCACCGATCGACGTTAAATAACTGGCAGTACTACTTGCTGCCGCTGGCCATTGTTACCACGACGAGTCTGCAAGCCTGGTACGTTTATAACTACTATGCACTCTTGGCTTGGTTGCTACTCGCAATTGGCGCTGTCGTCAGCATGGTGCTGATTTCTGGTCGGCAACGACGAGCATCCGCTGGTTAATTTCAATCGGCCTGCTGACCATCGCCATCGCGCCAGCTTGGTGGTCGCTGACCCCAGCGTTAGCCGCAACAACGAGCACCACGCACACCACCGTTGCCAGTTCGGCGACCCTAGACACCAAGTTACTCAACTATCTCACAACCAATCAGAGGACGGCCAAATACCTCATGGCTACCGACCAAACCGCAACCGCTGCGCCCTACATGATGAAAACCGGGCAACCGGCCATCGCGCTGGGTGGCTACAGCGGCACGGCAACCACCCTGACACTGACGCAATTCAAGCACCTCGTCGCGAGTGGTCAGGTTCGGTTCTACTACACAACCGGTAACACCAGCTCAACCGCCATCACACGTTGGATCAAAGCGAACGCCAAAAAGGTCGCACCAAGTCAGTACCAGACCCGACCAACGCTGGCGAAGCCCAATGCGGTCACCGCAACTAACCCAACGTCAACGGTCGCCGGTCCCCATCACCGACCACTCAATAAAACTGCACTTTATGATCTTAGTACCATCAACTAATCACATGATTCACGCCCCAAAGGAGGACTAAAATGACGCAAACTGAACACATTTCCATTGTCATTCCCGTATTTAATGAAGAAGCTGGCATCGATGAAACCATCGACGTCTTAGAAAACTACATTGCCAACCGGCTAGAAAGCTACGACCTGATTTTCGTTGACGATGGCTCCACAGATCGTAGCGTTAAGTTGATTCAACAAGCCGTTCAACGCAACGAAAACATCAAACTGATTCAACTGTCTCGGAACTTCGGCAATCAAATTGCCATTACCGCTGGCTTGCGTTACGCATCGGGGGATGCCGTGGTGGTGATGGCTGCTGACTTGCAAGATCCACCCGCCGTGATTCCAGCCATGATCGATAAGTGGCGCTTAGGCTACCAGGTCGTTTACGGCAAGCGGGTTTCTCGGGCCGGTGACAGTTGGAGCAAGAAGTTGATGGCTGCCAGTTTCTACCGGTTATTTCACGCCATTACCACCATCAACGCTCCGTTGGACGCTGGCGATTTCCGCTTAATGGATCGTCGGGTCGTCACGGAACTTCGTAAAATGGACGAACCCGATCCCTTCTTACGCGGCATGGTCAGCTGGGTCGGTTTCAAGCAGACCAGCGTGACTTATGAACGGCAAGAACGGCAGCGTGGCAACACGAAATCAGCCAACCGCGAGATGGTTCGCCTTGCGGTAGATGGCATCACCGGCTTTTCATCACTTCCGCTAAAACTGCCTGCTTGGTTGGGTGGCTTCTCGATGTTGATTGGTCTGGGCTACCTGGTAAGTACGGCCTTCACCGGACTGACGACCTTGAAATTTCTGGTGTTTGCGCTGTTCTTCTTAGTTGGCATCGTTTTGGTCAGCCTCGGGATTGCTGGCGCGTACCTTTACCGGATCTTTAACGCCGCTAAGAAACGCCCGCTCTACATTGTTGAAAGTGCAACGGGCTTTTCGGCAAAGCAGCAATCGGTATTGACGTTTAAAACGAACACTAATGATAAGAGTGAAAAAAAGTCTCACACTGACTTTGATGAAAGTGAGCCTAAACTCGGTTAACATGATGATTTGACGTAACAGCCTTCTGAGTTCCTAATTTAGGACTTTCGCAAGGCTGTTTATTTTTGTCTTCAATTGAATTAGACCAGTTGATGAGCAATCCTGATTTGACGTTATAACAATAATTAAAATGTCCTATACCACTACATCATTTTTGGTCTGTACCGTCTTTGGAGCTTTTAAGTCGCTTCAATTGATATGTCGCACCGATGCCGATAAAATCCAGTTACAGTTATCAGTCAGGCCCGTCTTTTTGACCGTCCCACTTAGTATTAATTTGAATTGCACCGTTATCGGACAAGTTAGGCATCATAAAGGAGAAATGAGCGTTGAAAGAGAAAACCACCTTAGTACTCGAATCGATGACACCATGAATACGACTGCAACAAGCACCGGAGTTGGCAACATCTCAACAACGTCGCTCATCATTTTAATGCTAGCGGGAGACTGCCAATCCCGAATGATAGCTATCGCAGGCCTGGCACCGCTGGCAACGACCCCAATTCAAGCCGCACAGATGCCAACGACCGGCCAATTAGCGCAAATCATTAACGCACAAATACGTCACGTCACTACCGATTCAACACAAGTTTACACAACCCAAAAATCGCACTGAATTAGCATAACCCGCTACTTCAGTGCGATTTTCAACTTAATGCTTATTTAGTTTTAACGTGATTGACCGTGCAACTGGCCAAGTGGTCGTCCAGAATGCCCAGTGCTTCTAGCCAGGATTGAACGATCGTGGGACCCACGAATTTGAACCCTTCCTTTTTCAAGGCTTTGCTAACACGTTGCGATAGTGGTGTTTGTCCCGGTAAATCAGCCATCGTGGCGTACCGGTTCACCTGTGGCTTACCGTCAACAAACGTCCAGAGATAGGCGTTCAACGACCGGCCAGCTTCGTGCCACTTGACCAGCAACTGCGCATTCGCAATTGTCGCGTCAATTTTTCGCCGATTTCGAATAATGCCAGCATCCGCCATCAATCGTGCGACATCAGCATCATCGAACTGAGCGACCTTCGCTGCGTCAAACTGAGCAAACGCCACTTTAAAGTGGGCCCGCTTATTTAACACCGTTTGCCAACTCAAACCGGCCTGCATCATCTCCAGCGTCATCAGCTCAAAGGTTTCGGTCTCATCGTAAGTCGCTACACCCCACTCTTCATCGTGGTAGTGCCGCATCAAGTCGTTCTCAGTTTCACCCCAGTCACAACGGGTCATCTAATCAGTCCTTCGTTCAAATTAAGATACTTGCTGGGTCGTGAGCAGTTGGGTCAAATACGCATGGCTATCACGCATCTCTTGGCAATCATTTTGATCTGCCAAGTCAATTTCGTAAATGTTACTTGCCGTAGGATTCACAACCCCCATCACCCGATACCAGTCAATTTTACCACGTCCCAGCGGTAAACTGTCGTGCGTTAACCCCATTGAGTCAACGAGATGGTAGTGCACGGTTTGGGGGGCTAATCGCCGGATGCTCCGAACCAGTTGATCGTTGTTGCCTTGGAGCACGATGAATCCGTGACTTGTGTCATAGCACAACCGGTAGTGGTGCGCCATGACTTCGCGTTCAATTTCAGGATCCCCGAAGTCAAAGACCGGTGAGGTGGAATTTTCAATCATCACGTGATTGCCACCTAAAGCTTGAAAGTAGTCTAAGCGTTTAAATACGCGCCGACGAGCCGCCATCAGTTCGCGCTTATTGGGTACCGTTTGACTGTAAGCGCCGTGGATCAACACCTGAACGTTGCAGGCCACGGCCAGTTCGATCAACGATTCCGTGCTAGTCATCATGAACTGGTAACTTTCAGGATCCGCTAACGCCGAAACCGAAATCTCGTTGTGGTGATGGTTAAACGCCATTGGGTGGTGGATCACAATCGTCCGCACCCCGGTGGCCTTAACGTAAGCAATCATCGCTTTCAAATGCGCCAGACCACTCGGCGTCATGTCTGCAGCAGTTGTATAAAATTCAAAGACGCTTGGCCGATACTGTAGTCGTTCGTTTAATTGTTCGAATGACGTACTTGCTTTTAATCCTAACGTTGGCATCATTTGATCACCTCATTTTTTATTACTTTCAGTTATAGTCGCTTTAACTTAATAAAACCATAAATTCGGCTTGATTATGACAGCTACTAAGACAATGTTAAGGTTCATTACCAAACGTTAAGAACTGACACGTCAAAGGAGGGTTTGCGATGTTACTTTCTCACCGTTTTCGACAACTCATACTGATACTCACCATGGTTGCGAGCACTTGGTTATTCTGTCTCCCGGTACACGCAGCAACCCCCTTTGGCCCTTACCGGTTCGCCACACCCAGAGCAACCGTTAAGCTTCAAGGTAGTGCCTACTACCGCGGTATTTGGCAACAGGCCATCACCGCGTGGAATAAAACCGGTGCCTTCACCTTCAAAATTACCACTACTAATCAGGTTCAGGCCAAAAACTGGTCCAACACCACCACCGACCTCGCCATTTCCGGTCAAACGCAACTCTTCAGCCGTGGTAGCCAGATTCAATCCGCCATCACCCGCATCAACTCAGGCGTGTTCAAATTTTACAAATACAGCAAGGCTTCCCGCGTCATCGTCGCCGAACACGAACTCGGCCACGTCATCGGCTTGCAGCATAGCACCGACCCCACCAGCGTGATGTACTATCGCAACCGCTACACTGGTATCTCGGCCGCAGACGTTGCGAGTGTGAAACAGCATTACCAGTTGCCACTACTCCAAGTTGCCACGCCACTGATGGTGCAACTGGATGACGAACCGGTGACCATCATATGTGACTTGCAGGCGTTTGAGGCCTTGGCGGATACTTCGGTGATTATCAGCAATTGACGCTTGTGTCCAGTGTATGCATGTTCAGTTTGTGAAATTCAGTGATTCTGATTCTCTATAGTGGGAAGATGCCGCGGGAGGCTCCGGCGCTATGCGGGGACTGGAACGCAGTGGCGGGCCTACGAGCTAGGAACGGAAGAAGACCACTTCCGTGCCGGATCTCTCCGGACCCGCGTATGACTAAAGCACTCGCACCCCGAACCCCACGGGGCACGACTGCTTAAGTCATACCAACACTGCTGAGCCCCGCGCGCCTCCGCCTCCCGCTACATTGTGCGCTGTTGGCAACCAGAACTGCTGACGGTCACGTGCTGAAGTTGACGAAACTGCGTGACAGTTACGTTTAATAGTAACTCAACAGTTGCAGAAACAATCGTGGTCAATGTTCAGTAGCTGCAATGAGTCAAAAATTGTGCAAGATCAAATCTACCGGTCATGCGCTCCGTTTACGTGAACTTAATGCAGTTGCGTTA
>NZ_BBAD01000026.1 GCF_001311075.1 Secundilactobacillus similis DSM 23365 = JCM 2765 | reverse complement strand
GCGCGAAAACCGGCGCTCTCAGGCTACAAAATTCGGCGCCACTTAAACTGTTATTTCCAGGGTTCCTGAAGTTACAAGAAGTTGTCAACCACGCGCTTTCTGGCCACCGCGCCGAATGGTGCTGCGCGAGACTGAGAGCTGCATGTAATGGCACTTCGATAAAACCGCCAGGCCCGGGCGCTTTCACCGAAGTGCCATTACACTAAGCTCTCAACCCGCCTCGCTCCGCACACTGTCGCTGGACACAAGCGACAATAAAAACAGACGCAAAAAAAAGCACGTCAAACTTCAATGTAAATTGAAATTCAACGTACTTCATTTAGTTGATTAAAACACAACATCGTCCACTAACTGGACCACTTCTTCATTGGTCTGAGCCTGAATGGCACGATCAACTAACCGCGCCATTTTCTGAGAATCGAGCCGGCGAAACAGTGCTCGGGTTTTGAGCATGCTCGTTGCACTCATTGAAAACTCGTCTAATCCCATACCAACTAAAAGTGGTACCGCAATCTGATCTCCGGCCATTTCGCCACACATTGCAGCGACTTTGCCTCGTGGTGACAAGCATCGATCACCTGTTTGATCAACCTTAAAATCGCAGGATTATAGGGTTGATACAGGTAAGAGACCTGTTCGTTGGTGCGATCGGCTGCCATGGTGTACCCAATCAAGTCGTTCGTGCCAATGCTCATAAAGTCCACTTCTTTAGCAAACTGATCCGCCATCACAGCGGTTGCGGGTACCTCAACCATCATGCCGAGTTTAACCTCACCAACTGTTTGACCTTCATCAATCAATCGTTGACGTTCCTCGTAATAGACGGCCTTAGCCGCTCGTAATTCCGCTAGGGTGGCGATCATTGGAAACATGATCCACAAATTACCAAATGCCGACGCGCGCAATAGTGCTCGGAGTTGGGTCCGGAAAACTTCGGTTCGTTGTAAGCTAATTCGGATGGCCCGAAACCCCATAAAGGGATTCATCTCATCCGGTAACTTAAGATATGGTAGTTTTTTATCACCACCGATATCCATCGTTCGAACAACGACCGGTTTTTCAACCATTTTGGCCACAACTGATTGGTACGCAGCAAACTGATCGTCTTCTGTGGGCCAATCGGTGGCATCCATGTATAAAAACTCACTCCGAAACAACCCGATCCCGTCACCGCCATTGTCGAGCACCGCTTGTAGATCCTGCGGGGTCCCAATATTAGCGGCAATGAGGTGGGTGATACCATCTTGTGTTTCACTCGGTGCATCTTTGAGTCGTTTCCACTCAATCTTTTGCTGACGAAACTGTTGTTCCGCTTGCTGGTACTTTGTCATCTCTGAAGCTGTCGGTTCAACCAGCCCAGTTCCATGTAACCCATCAACCATGATTGTTTGACCATTTTCAATTATTGCCGTTGCACTTTGAGTCCCCACAACTGCGGGAATTTCAAGGGTTCGTGCCATAATTGCTGAATGAGATGTTCGACCACCGACATCCGTAATGAATCCCTTCACGTAGCGCCGATCCAACTGAGCAGTATCGCTTGGTGTTAAATCATGCGCCACAATAATGACTTCATGATCGATCATTGCCGGATTGGGTAACGTCACCCCCAACAGATGTGCTAACACCCGTTTGGTAACGTCACGAATATCGCTGCTTCGTCCCTGCATATAGGGATTATCTTGCATGTTCTCAAACAAATCAACGTACTGATCCGTCACCTGCTTTAACGCAGCTTCTGCGCCAAAATGCTGGTCACGAATCAGTTTAACGATCTGACGAATCAACTCAGGATCAGACAAAATTTCAAGATGAGCATCAAACACAGCTGCTTCATCAGCCCCCATTGTTTGAATCGCCCGTTGTTTAATCCGGGCAACATCAGCCTTAGCCGCAACAATGGCACTTGATAACCGAGTAATCTGAGCGTTAACGTCCGTAATGGGCGCATTAGAATAGGAAAGGTCAGGTTCAACTAGTCGATATGACTCGGCAATCGCAATGCCATCACTGGCCGCAATTCCCTTCAGTACCTGACGGGCCATTATTCAGAGAGGCCTTCTTCTTTCATCGTCTTAGCGACTTCTTCCATAGCTTCCTTTTCGTCATCGCCATCGGCAGCAATCGTGACGTCAGTGTTTTGGCCCACACCTAATGACATAACGCCCATGATTGACTTCAAGTTAACTGACTTGCCATCATATTCTAAAGTGATGTCAGCGTTATACTTGCTAGCAGCTTGAACTAATAAAGTTGCTGGACGTGCGTGAATCCCTGTTTCTGCGGTGATTTTGAAGTTACGTTTTTCCATAAATATCGATCTCCTTCGACGAACTATAGTCTTTATAGGCTCAATCGCTAGATTTCATGAAAATTGTTTTCACGAGATTCAACGAAAGTTACCTTTATCCTAAGAATATCAATTAATGCACTAAAATACAAGCGAATGTAAGCATTTATCAACCGCTTACATCACTAAATTTATTGTGTTTGGTCGTGATCATAATGATAAATCACGGTCCCGTTTTTTTCAGCCTTACCAATGATGCGTTTTCGGAATTCAAACGCCATGTAGGCGGTTTGAAACGTCATAAAATCGGCCGGCTCAACGGTAAACGTATCGATTTCACCATTTTTAAGTTGCATCATTAGTGCTGTATAATCAGTTGCCACTTGTCATCTCCCCCTTTCATCGTTAGTCTGCTGTTCTAGTTTAACAAAAAGTTGCCGGTTCCCCCAACTTTTATCCCGTTATCGGTGCGCAACACACCTGAGTCGTCGATAATCAGCCACCCACTGTTGGCCATCCCAGAGTGTCGATCGAACGTTATCGGCCATAATGGTTAAAATTTCGGTTTGTTGCTGGTCGTTATATCGCGCCAAATCACTGGCAAAGAATTGCCGGGCCCAGTTAGCTAATCCGGCTTCGCCACCCTTCAATGGCGTTGGTCGATCATAGGTTTCAACCTGTTCAATCGTCATTCCCGCGCGCTCAACCTCATTGCCAAACGTTTCTGCAGTTGCAAAATTAAACCTCGACTGATACCGACCGCCAACACGTTGTAGGGCCGCATCAAAGCCGTGTTCAATGGTGGCAATATTGCCAGCAGCGCCAAACTCACAAACGAGTACGCCATTTGGTTTCAGTGCCCGCGCAATTTGATTCATGAGCAACTGGTGGTTGGAAATCCAGTGAAAGACGGCATTTGAAAACACCACGTCCCATTCATTTTGATAAGTCATCTCAAGGGCGTTTTGGACCTGATATTCAGCCGTGGGGTGAGATTGTTTCGCCTCGGCAATCATACTTGCTGAGCTATCGATTCCCAGTACCCGATGTCCTAATTGGGTTAACTGTGCCGTTAGTCCGCCAGTCCCACAACCAAGGTCTAAAATCGCTTGATTCGGTTGTTGCGGAATAAACGTCAACAACCCCTTACCGTAAGCGGCCACAAAATCGTGTTGCTGGTCATATAGTTGCGCATTCCACTTCAATAACATCATCTCATTTTCTATGTAATAACTTCAAAAAGAAGTGCATCAATTGTACCGCCATCGTGAAGGAAAGAATAGTCAAGGTCTTCATATCTTGAACATCAATCTCGTGAATTGAATCAAAATCCTTGCACTGAAACGCTGATTGCGATACAACATTACTTGAATTAGCACTCGCACAAGTGTCGTGCTAATTTTATCTTGAAAACGTGAGCAAACCGCTTGCGTTCCGACTTGAATATTGTATAATATGGTCAATGGTCAAGATTGGTCAAACAATTAACACCAATTGACCTGACGACTTTAATGAGAAAGGAGTCAAAATATGCTCTGTCAGAACTGTCATCAACGCGAAGCGACAATTCATCTCTACCTAAACGTTAATGGAGAGCGACAGCAAGTTGATTTATGTCAAAATTGCTATCAATTGCTGAAGAATCAGCAATCTAACAACCCTAATTCTGGAAACGGAGGTGCACGTATGGCACAAGACCCATTTGGTTTTAACAGCTTGATGATATTTTCAGATCCATCCAAAATGGTAATCTGAACAATGGTCAACAGGGCTATCAACAACAAGTTCCCCCTACTCAGCCTAATGGCCCAAGGGGCGGTAACAACAATGGCCAAGGTAACAAGGGCGGCGGACTCCTCGGTCAATATGGCCTCGATCTCACTGAACTTGCAAGCCAAGGTAAAATTGACCCCGTGATCGGTCGTGATAAGGAAATCGCTCGGGTCATCGAAATCCTGAACCGGCGTACGAAGAACAATCCCGTCCTAATCGGTGAAGCTGGGGTCGGTAAAACGGCCGTTGTCGAAGGTTTAGCTCAAAAGATCGTTTCGGGTGACGTTCCTCAAAAACTGATCAATAAAAAGATTATCCGTTTTGACGTGGTTTCTCTGGTTCAAGGGACTGGGATCCGTGGTCAATTTGAACAACGGATGCAACAATTAATGGAAGAGGTTCAAAAGAACCCGAACATTATCCTGTTCATTGACGAAATTCACGAAATCGTGGGTGCTGGTAACGCCGAGGGTGGCATGGATGCTGGTAACGTTTTGAAACCAGCCCTTGCTCGTGGTGAATTCCAACTCGTTGGGGCAACAACTTTAAATGAATACCGTGATATTGAAAAGGATCAAGCCCTAGCCCGTCGTCTCCAACCGGTAACGGTTAACGAACCTTCTTCTGAAGAAGCCATTCAAATTTTGAAGGGCATTCAAAAGAAGTACGAAGACTACCACCACGTTCAATATACTGATGACGCCATTGAAGCGGCGGTTAAATTATCTGATCGCTACATTCAAGACCGGTTCCTACCTGACAAGGCCATCGACTTGTTGGACGAAGCTGGCTCAAAGAAGAATTTGACGATCAACGTTGTCGATCCTAAAACCATCGATGATAAGATCAAAGCTGCCGAAGATCAAAAGCAAGCTGCTTTAAAGCAGGAAGACTACGAAAAAGCTGCCTACTACCGTGATCAAGTGACAAAACTTGAAAACGCCAAGAGTTCCCAAACGGCATCGTCTTCTGACGAACAACCAAAGGTCACCGAAGCGGACATGCAACAAATCGTAGAAGAAAAAACTGGTATCCCAGTTGGCGAACTTCAAAACAAAGAACAAGAACAGCTCCGCGACCTTGGTGGGCAATTGAAATCCCACGTCATTGGTCAAGACGAAGCGGTTGATAAGGTTTCACGTGCCATTCGTCGGAACCGAATTGGTTTGAACGGCACTGGTCGTCCAATCGGCTCGTTCCTATTCGTCGGCCCTACTGGGGTTGGTAAAACTGAACTTGCTAAGCAATTGGCGCGTGAACTCTTCGGTTCTAAGGAAGCCATGATTCGGTTTGACATGTCCGAATACATGGAGCCACATTCAGTGGCAAAATTGATCGGGTCACCTCCTGGCTATGTTGGCTACGAAGAAGCCGGTCAATTGACGGAACAAGTTCGGCGTCATCCTTACAGCCTTGTCTTACTAGACGAAGTTGAAAAGGCGCACCCAGACGTCATGCACATGTTCCTTCAAATTCTCGATGATGGTCGTTTGACCGATTCTCAAGGCCGAACCGTTTCCTTTAAGGATACCATCATCATCATGACCTCTAATGCAGGGACTGGTGATGTTGAAGCCAACGTTGGGTTCGGTGCTGAAGCAAGTGGCAAGACCCACTCTGTTTTGGATCAATTAACCAACTACTTCAAGCCAGAATTCTTAAACCGGTTTGATGACATCGTTGAATTTAACGCCCTCACCAAGTCCAACTTGACGAAGATCGTTGATCTGATGATTGATGATGTCAACGCCATGTTAGCTACCCAAGGGCTACACGTTCACGTCACTGCACCAGTCGAAGACAAACTCGTTGATCTGGGCTACGATCCAGCCATGGGTGCCCGACCACTTCGTCGGGTCATCCAAGAACAGATCGAAGACCGAATCGCTGACTACTATCTTGATCATGCGGACGTTAAGAACCTTGTCGCTAAGATTGAAAATGGTGAAATCACCCTTGCAGAAGAAGCACCGGCTGCACCAGCAGAATCGACTTCCACTGCTTCCGATGATTAACCAACAATGATTAACAATTAGCGTTCTGTGAGACGCTTATCATTAAGGCGCGTACCTGCTTTGTGGGTACGTGCTTTTTGTTGTCGTTTGTGTCCAGCGTAAGCATTGGGTGCGATTTGGGTGTTGGCTGTTTGTCGTCTCTTCGCTCACCAAAGTCGCATTGAAAAGCGCTCGTTTAGGCTACAAAATTCGGCGCCACTTTAGCTGTTATTTCCAGGGTTCCTGAAGTTGTAGGAACTTGTCAACCACGCGCTTTCTGACCACCACGCCGAATGGTGCTGCGCGAGACTGAGAGCTGCATGTAAGGGGTTTCGATAAAACCGCCAGACCCGGGCGCTTTCACCGAACCCCCTTACATTACGCTCTCAACCCGTCTCGCTCCGCACACTTACCGACAGTTAAAACACGCATAAGAAAAAATGCCAAACAAACCTCACAAACTGCTATTAATTTCTCGCCATCATGCGGTATACTAGAATTAAAACTAAGTGAGGAGGGGTGTGAATGACTTTTTTAGAACAGCTACGGCGCCTATTTGGTAACGATAGTGACGCTCAACCGAACGCACCAATGGAAGCGGAACCAGCCACTAAAAACGACGTGCCAGCTCAAGCTGAATTCTACGCTGCCCCTTCAACCCCTAATGTGAATACGACCAACGCTGTCGTCTTGATTGGCTACGTTGACGAGGCCGGCACCGCCCTTAGTGATCCGGAGTGGTTAAATGGCCAACTGGGCGAACCGTTGCATTTAGAATTTCGTCAATTTGATGATTACTTGCTCGCAGATATTCAGGGCTTTACCACGACTTTTGACGCGCCCTACCATATCATGACCCTGCATTTTATTAAAAAGCTTGGCCATCCGGCGATTCTTTATCCCATCGACTACGATACTGGGCGACTCGTTGCCGTGCCAAAACTACTCTCCGGCCCACTAAACGTCCCCTTTCTCTTCAAAACACCTAAAATTGAAGGGTATCGGATGATTAAAGCTAGCCGACCATTGACCGGTCACTTTACCGATCAACCTCAAGTTTTGATTGCCCTACTTCGGCAGTCCAATTGGCAATCTGTCCAGCGGGTCAACTACTACCTAGAGTTGAATCAGTCAACGCCAATTTATTACACACCTGCCGGCAAGCGCCATCCGTACGAATTTCCCAGCCATTCCGTTTGGCGGCTTTTATGAAGGTGACGTTAACGAACGGTGATGTTTGGTACAACCTCGGTGGTCCCCAATGGATTTTGAATGATAAAATCGTGATCACCGACCGCCCAGCACAAACACCAATCGATAATGATGACGACATTCCTGCTGGGCCACAGTTTGATGCCGTTCACTTTGAGGGGCGCATCGATTTCGTTGCAAACGAGTCGGTTTCCTACTACGATGCACCAAATGGTCTGATTATCGGTGAACTAGCCCATAACACGCCCGTAACGATCACCGGTCAACTAGAAGATCCCGCCGGCATTATGTGGTATCGCTTAACTCACGATTGGATCATTCCGGCCCACTATGTTCGACTAAAACATCAACCAACCACCGCTGATTAACATCGTCAATTGAAAAAGGTCCCATGCTTCCCAATTTTGGGAGCCATGGGACCTTTTTTAGAGTACCTAACTAATATCAATCACTCGACATCAGCATCTGTGGCACATCTTGTCGCTTTAACCGAATACGTTTTGCAATCTCCAGGACACAACTTGGAATAAAGATTGCCACCCCAACGATCACCCAGTTCAACATCGGCATGGTCGTTACTGAAAATAGTTCGCGTAAGCCAGGGATAATCGCGATTGCAACGACGAAGGCTGCGGCCAAGCAAACCCCTACGTTCAACGCATGATTTCCTCGAATTGACTGCCAAGTTAGCGGTTGACGAGTCTTGATCGGATAAATATCGATCATTGATCCCAGTGCTAACGTGAAGAAGAGCATCGTCGACCCAATCATTGGATCGTTATTTGCTAAACCGAACCGGCCGAGGCCGTAGATGCCCAACGTCAAAATAATAAACGTTGTCGTCCGAACCGCCACCCGACGTGTCATCCCATCCGCAAAAATACTCGTTTGGCGCGAAATTGGTGGCCGTTGCATCGTCTGCGCTTCAGCGGGTTCTCGACTGAGATAGAATCCCGGAATTCCATCGGCGAGCACGTTGATCACCAATAACTGTTCCGCAATCAACGGTGCGCCCCACCCAATCATCACTGCCGTAATCATCAAGAAGATTTGGGCAAAGTTAACACCGATTAAAAATTCAACAGCTTTTAAGATATTTTGATAAACGGCCCGACCGGTGGCAATCGCCGCAACGATCGTTTCGAAATTATCATCAGTCAAGATCATGTCACTGGCATTTTTCGAGACTTCGGTACCCGTGATGCCCATGGCAACGCCAACATCCGCAGCCTTCAGCGCCGGTGCATCGTTCACCCCGTCCCCCGTCATGGCGACCGTTGCGCCTTGACTCTGCCAAGCGGTCACGATTCTAATCTTGTCTTCCGGCGATACCCGGGCATAAACACTGACGTCTGCGATTCGCTGCGTTAACTCTTCATCGCTTAATGTTCGCAAAGAAGCCCCTGTCAGCACCTGATCCGTTGGTTTTAAAATGCCAATTTGTTTCGCAATCGCCTTAGCGGTTTCCAAATGGTCACCCGTAATCATCACCGTGCGAATGCCAGCGTCAGCAGCTTGGCGGACTGCGATAATCGCCGCATCCCTTGGCGGATCAATCATGCCAATCAAACCACTCAGTTGAAGGTCACTTTGCAACGCCTCGATCGATTCAGTCGGTTGGTGATCAAAGATTCGGTACCCCACCGCCAGCACGCGCAACGCCTTTTGCGCAAACTGATCATGAATTCGCATGGTTACCGCCCGTTGAGCCGCCGTTTGCGTAACTGGTAAATGATCAATTGCGCCTTTAACGATTAACAAATACCGTCCATCTGGCATCCGATGAAGGGTCGCCATCGTTTTCTTTGTTGAATTAAACGGATCCTCGGCTACTCGAGGATAATCTGTCTCAAATTGGGCCCGGGACTGATCAAACTTAGCCAACCAGCGAACGATCGCCAATTCAGTTGAGTCACCAACTTCAACGATTTCACCATTGACGGTTTCACGAGTAGCGTTGGTTGCCAATCCCATTAAGCGCATCAAGGCTAAATTCTCATCCGCTAACGCCATCTTTTTCACCTGAATCGCTTGTGGTTGCCCGGCTAACCAGTAATCCGTAACGGTCATCTGATTTTGAGTCAACGTCCCCGTTTTATCCGAACAAATCACATTCACGCCACCAATCGTTTCAACCGCATCAACCCGGCGCATAATTGCGTGTTGCTTCGCCATCGCAGTTACCCCATGGGCCAGGCTAATCGTGACAATGATCGGCAATGTTTCTGGCACCGCCGCAACTGCCAACGAGACCCCAATCATCAACGCGTCCGTCAGTGGCTCGCCCTGGAAAAAGACCCCTAGGATAAAGATGGCAATGCCACCCACGATTGCCACACCAGTCAGCCGACTGGACAGCTGATTGAGCCGTTTTTGTAACGGTGTTATCCGGCTCTTCGTTCGGTTCAACATACCGGCAATGGCGCCAAGTTCGGTCGCCATCCCAATCGCAGTCACCACCATTAAACCAGTTCCTTGCGCAACACCAGTTCCGGAAAAAACTTCATTTCGCCGATCGCCCAACTCAGTTGCCTGCTTCGCTAACGCGTCCGCAGTTTTCTTCACGGGTTCACTTTCACCGGTTAGAATGGCTTCATCCAGTTGTAGTGCAACCGCTTCAACTAATCGGCCATCCGCTGGAATTTGGTTACCACCCCGAAGTTGAACAAGATCACCAACGACGAGTTCGGTCGCGCTAATCACTTGCGCCTGACCATCACGAATCACCGTAACTTCGTGAACGTTCAGTTTTTTGAGCGCAGAGAGCGATTTTTCAGCACTGTGTTCTTGAAACATCCCAATAACAATATTCAGGACAAGAATTGCACCAATCACAATTGGTTTCGTCCAACCACCGTTCACCGCAATCGCGAGATACGTTGATAACACCACTGCAAATAAAAGAACTAACGAAGCCACATCTGACACATGCCGCCAGATTTTTTGAAGTAGCGAAGGCGGCTTTTCTTCCTGAAGTTCATTTCGGCCAAGTTGTTGCCGCTGCATCACCATTTCTTTGGTCAGGCCGCGGGATAGATCCGTCTTTAACTGTTCGGCAAGTTGTTGCCGGCTTTGGGTTGCAGTCGTCATTGTCATCTCGAGCAGTCCTTTCCTAATTCACTATTAAAAATCATCAGATAGTGAAATGAGATTGTATTTCTACTACTAGTGTATCGTATTTTACGTTAAATATTATGATTACCATTAGAATTTTTCATGATTTTTTTGTGACCAAAATCAAAAAGCCTTACCTAACGCAATTGTCAGGTAAGCTTTTAAGCAACTAAGCCTCTTGGGCTTGTGCTGCTTGCGCTAAAATATTCAAGTAATTAAATGGTCGGTCAAAGTTTGGTTGGAACAGCATGTCCACCATCGCGAGGTCATCAATTGTGTTGTGGTTTTGGATGCAAACCGATAACAAGTTGGCTGACTGTGAAATATCGTACTTACTCATCAGTGCGCCCCCTAAAATTCGGCGGGTTGCTGGATCGTAAACCAATGACATTTGAACGGGTAACGTGGTTGGCATGAACTCTGGCCGGTAATTATCTTCAACGATCACCTGCTTAGCTTCAATGCCTTGCGCATGGGCTGCTTCATAGGTCAAACCAGTTGAACAGATTGAAACGCCATAGAGTGCCAATCCAGATGAAGATTGTGTGCCCATGTAGCGGGTCGTTGGTTTAACTAAGTTCTTCCCAACCAAGATGCCTTGTCGAACGGCATTGGTTGCCAATGGAATATACGCATTTTTACCCGTTGGATTGTAGTGAACTGCTGCACTATCACCCGCAGCAAAAATGTCTGGATCTGAACTTTGCATATAATCGTTGGTGATAATTGCCCCGTTTTCGGCCATCGTGACCTTGCCCTTTAAAAGTTCCGTGTTTGGTCGGAAGCCAATGCAAAGCACTGCTAGGTCAACCGTAACCGTTTCCTTATCAGTTTTGATCGTCACTTCTTGACCGTTGGTTTCAAAGGATTGCACCTTTTGATTCAACGCTAATTTAACCCCGTGCGCTTCGTAATCGGCTTCAATTTTATCCGTAAAGCTGGCATCGAAGTACTTGGGCATCACCCGTTCTTGCGCGTCAATTAGGGTCACTTCATGACCATCAAGCGAGTAGGCTTCGGCTAATTCTGCCCCGATGTAGCCCGCACCAATCACGGCGATTCGTTTGGCACTCGCAGCTTGTTTAAATAACGCTTGTGCGTGCGCCCAATTCTTGCACAGCAATACCCGGTCACTGTCGATTCCAGGAATTGGTGGTACCACTGGCCAAGAGCCAGTCGTCATCACTAATTTATCATAATGTTGCACACTGGTCTCACCAGTTGCCAAGTCTTCAACCGTCACGGTGTGCGTGCCATTATCCACGTTCTTCACGTTATGTTGCATCTGAACGTTGGCCCCTAACTTAGCCAACTCTTCCGGACTCGAGTAGAACAGCCCCTGTGGATCCTTCACTTGACCACCAAGGTAAAGTGCGATGCCGCAAGACAGAAACGAAATCACGTCATTTCGTTCGTAAACGGTCACGTCCGCATCAGGATGTTCCGCTAAAATTTGTTTCGTCGCAAAGGTACCAGCGTGAGTACAACCAATGACAACAACTTTCATGAAAAATTCCTCCTATGTGGGTGCAGGTTATAACGTTAACTTGTTCACAACTATATTTTACACAATCATCATCACTTGTCAACATTTCACAAGTGAAACTGTTTTACCCGAGTTTTTCCCGGTTGTAAATGCTTTTGAATCAATTGGTATAACTACTTCGAGACACAAGTATCTTGAAGTGTACCGAGTTTTCAGTGAGCAAGCCGGCATTGTAACCGACTTGCAATTTTCGACATACCACTCGATGATTTTTTCTAATTCTTCACAAATTTTCACGCAACTACGCTATCATAGGAGTTAATTTAACGATAAAGGAAGTTTTTTTATGCAACCACATTCAGCCTGTACCTCGATTCTAGTTGGGAAAGCCGCTAGTATCGATGGTTCCGTCATAATCGCCCGAAATGACGATACCTTTTACCCCCTCACGCCACAACGATTTTACATGCATGAGGCGGTCCACGATCGGCACGAAATCTTAAAATCAACTCAAAACGGCTTCGAAGCCCCATTACCTGAAAACGGTGTGGCTTACCAAGCAACCCCCAACGTTGAAGTCGCTGAAAAGGGCCTGTACGAAGAAAGTGGCATTAACGCTAATAATGTTGCTATGAGCGCCACAGAAAGTGTTTACGGTAACCCTAAAGCACTGGCCTTTGATCCATTAGTTCCGGATGGTCTTGCTGAAGACACGATGCCAACAATGGTCCTTCCCGTGATCACATCTGCGCGCCACGGCGTTAGCGTGCTTGGTGACTTGATCAAGCAATACGGTTCCCCTGAGGCAACGCCGTTTTATTTGCCGACCACGATGAAGCTTGGTACATGGAAATCGTTACCGGTCATCACTGGGTTGCCCAACGCATTCCGGACGATGCCTACGTTGTGACGGCCAATCAAGTTGCCATTCAAAACGTAGATTTCGATGATCCTGACCAATTTATGTGGTCAGCTGGTATTCAAGACTTCGTCAGTGAGCACCACTTGAATCCAGACCCAACAACTTGGAACTTCCGTCGAATTTTCGGGACGGATACTGAAAAGGACCGCCACTACAACACCCCACGGGTCTGGTACGGCCAACGGTATTTAACCCCCGATGTGCATCAGGAACCCGATTCATCTGACCTGCCATTCATCTGCCATGCAAACCGTAAAATTAGCGTTGATGACGTGTCAGCTATCTTAGGCTCCCACTACAATGAAACCGACTATGACCCACTGGGACGTGGTCCACAAGCGCTCAAAACAAAATTCCGGCCAATTGCGATGAACCGGACCCAAAATTCTCACGTCCTCCAGCTCCGCAATGACGTGCCAGCTGCTCAATCAGCTATCATGTGGCTCTGCTTAGGCGTGCCAGCATTTAGTCCATTCGTCCCATTCTTCGCAAATGCAACGGACACCGCCCCAACTTACAGCACAACACCACTGCACGCCGATAACGTCAGTGCCTACTGGTTGTACCGAAAACTGTCCGTCTTGGTCGAATCCCACTACGCTGAATTTATTCAACCAGATATCGATTTTCTGACCGCCTCAAAGCAGGCCTTCACCGCTCACGTTGCGGCAACGGATACTGCGGCTCAGCAATTAGACGGCGCTGAATTGACTGCTTATTTAACAGCCCAAAATCGCGCGATTGCTGACGTTACTCAGGAACGCACGACGCAATTGATCAACCAGTTATTCGAACAAGGTTTAACGTTGTCGAAGCTGACGTTTAATATGGATGTCAATTTGTAACAACCTAACTTTACAGGTACACAAAAAGCGTGATCTAAAGTCACTTAATGACTTTTAGATCACGCTTTTATGACGCATTTCACAAATTACAACTTCGCCGTCAACGTCACGTCCGGATACTTATCCTTAAACCAACGTTCCGCAAACTGGTTTTCAAACAAGAACAGTGGTTCTTCGTTCAAGTCCTTGACCAACAAGTTTCGGCTTGATGACATCCGTTCGTCCAGTTGTTCTGGATCGATCCAACGGGCAATCTTGTGGCCCATTGGTTCCATGACAACATCTGAGTTATATTCGTTCTTCATCCGGAACTGGAAGACTTCAAATTGAAGTTGCCCAACGGCCCCAAGGATGTAATCGCCGGTCGTATAAGAGGTATACAGTTGAATAGCCCCTTCTTGAACCAGTTGTTGGATCCCCTTGTGGAACGATTTTTGCTTCATCACGTTCTTTGCTGAAACACGAACAAACAGTTCTGGCGTAAATTGTGGCAGTTTTTTCAAATTGAAGCTTGTGCTTACCGGTGTAGATTGTATCGCCGATTTGGTAGTTACCGGTATCGTAGAGCCCGATAATATCTCCCGCCACGGCGGTATCCACGTTTTCACGGGTATCCGCCATAAACTGGGTCACGTTGGATAACCGCATGGTTTTACCCGTCCGACCCAACGTCACATCCATCCCGTGTTTGAACATCCCAGAACAGATTCGCACAAAGGCGATCCGGTCACGGTGCTTAGGATCCATATTAGCTTGAATCTTGAAGACAAACCCTGAAAATTGGTCGTCAGTTGGTTCAACGTCATCATCTTCTTGCGTATGGTGAGCAGCTGGTTGTGGCGCAAATTGGAGGTACGTTTCCAAGAACGTCTTAACCCCAAAGTTCGCCAAAGCTGACCCAAAGAAGACTGGCGTTTGATCCCCACTGGCGATCTTATCCATATCAAACTGGTTCCCAGCGTCTTCAATCAACTCGATGTTGTCCCGCGCATCTTGGTACCACGAGTTGGTCTTCAATGGTTGATCATCGCTGATGTCCCCATTTTCATCTAATGGCAAATACGTGGTTTCATCAGAATCGGCTCGGAATAAGGCCACCCGCTTATGGTAACGGTCATACAAGCCCTTCAATTCCTTACCCATCCCAATTGGCCAATTCATTGGGTAACCTTCGATGCCCAAAACTTCTTCCAATTCGGCGATCAAGTCCAACGGATCGCGACCATCACGGTCTAACTTGTTCATGAAGGTAAAAATCGGAATGCCCCGCATCTTACAGATTTGGAACAGTTTCTTTGTTTGGGGTTCGATCCTTTGCAGAGTCAATGACCATGACAGCTGAATCGACGGCCATCAAGGTTCGGTAAGTATCTTCAGAGAAATCTTCGTGCCCAGGGGTGTCCAAGATGTTGATCCGTTTCCCCTCGTAGTCAAACTGCATCACGGAACTCGTTACCGAGATCCCACGTTTTTGTTCAATTTCCATCCAATCGGATTTAGCAAAATTACCACTCTTCTTCGCCTTAACCGTTCCGGCTTGACGAACTACGCCCCCAAACAGCAATAACTGTTCGGTAATGGTGGTTTTCCCAGCATCAGGGTGAGAAATAATTGCAAATGTGCGCCGTGTTGCGACGTCTTGGGATAATGTCATATCGTTGTTCCTTTCACCTATCGTTCAAAATCACGCTATTTTTTAGTATAACACGATTAACCATCGCTTGTCGCTAACCGCCGTAAGAAACTAACCGACGTAATAGCGAAAAATCCCACTGGTCATCAACAACTAACCATTGGGATCTCACTACGGCCTTTATTAACCGTTCTTTTCAATTTGGTGCACGACGTAGTTGACGACCTTCAGGGAACTCAGCCCATCATCAATCGCACAGAACCGGTCGTAGAACTTCATAAACTGTTTATCATTACTCATATCAGGCTGCTTCAAGCAATCTGCCACCCCAGCGAGTAGTTCGGTCTCGTTGTTGGCAATGGCGCCTGGGAGGTCCTTTTCGTAGTTCAGGTAGAAGCCCCGCAATTCGTCCTTGTACAAGTGGTAATCGTACGGATAGAACAAAATTGGCCGCTTCAGGTAGGCATAATCGAAGAACACGGATGAGTAATCGGTGATCAGCATATCTGAGACGAGGTACAGGTCTGAAATATCTGGATGACTTGAGAAATCGTAAACGAAGTCCGTGTAGTCACTAATGTCTAACGCATTAGCAATCAAGTAGTGCATCCGTAAAATCAAAACCGTATCCTCACCAAACTGCTGCTTGAAATCATCCAAGCTAAATGGCAGTTCAAAGGTGTATTTACCCTTTTCAGCGAATTGGTTATCCCGATAAGTTGGCGCGTATAAAACGACCTTCTTGTCTAACGGAATGCCTAACTTCACCTTTAATTCTTCGATATCACTCGTCGACGAATTAATGAGTTCATCGTTTCGTGGATACCCCACCTTTAAAATCTGGTTGTTAAACCCAAAGGCCGACCGGAAGATTTGGGTTGAGTAATCATTTGGTGAGACCAGTGCATCCCAACGGTTCGCTTCCTTAACGAAGTTCGCGTGGTACTTGCTGGTCGTGGTGCCCGGCATCGACACGTTTTCAATATCTAAGCCCAACTTCTTCAGCGGCGTCCCGTGCCAAGTCTGGATATAAGTCACGTAATTAGGCTTCTTGACCCAGGCTGGGAAGCGGGCGTTACTGATCCAGTAAGTGGCCTTCTCTAACGTCCGCACCCACTTAGAGGTCCGCCGAATGACGTAAGGGATGTTGTTGGCTTTACAGAACCCTTTAACGCTACGGTCAATCGACCAAACGAAGTTAAAGCCAGGATATAGTTCGCTAAACAGCCGGTAAATGGCGTACGGACTATCACTCACCTGACGACCACCAAAGCTTTCAAACACAATGGTCGGTTGTTCAAATGGTCGGTGCCCAGACTTGAATAACCACCGCATCCGTTGCAGGTTAAGCTTGTCTTGGATGGTTTTACCCAAGCCCCATACTGACTGGAATTTTTGAGGTACAGCCCCCAACTTTTCGCCAAATGATGGTGCTGGGAACTCTTTGATCACGATGCCATTATGGTAGTTCTT
The DNA here is from genome assembly GCF_001311075.1 of Secundilactobacillus similis DSM 23365 = JCM 2765. Lineage (GTDB taxonomy): Bacteria > Bacillota > Bacilli > Lactobacillales > Lactobacillaceae > Secundilactobacillus > Secundilactobacillus similis. The sequence goes on along the minus strand of NZ_BBAD01000026.1, from coordinate 21,411 downwards.
TTCAATCAGCACCATGCGCCCGCCGGGTAACACCGCTTGGGTATTTTGCCCTGCTAACGACCGTGCTAAAATCAAGTGTTGGTTGATTTCACGAGTGCCAATCATGTACTGAATGTAAACATCTTCAACGGAATCCGTTGGTAGATCAGACAGTGGAATCGAAACGTTAAACATTCCCCGCAAGCTGCCCTTATCAGTTGGGTAAGAGAGGTTAGCATCGGAATGACGACTCTTTAAAATCACTTTTTGGTCAACAATTGGCTGCCCGTTGATCCGGTTATAACCGGTAATCTGCAACTGGTCGTTCAACAAGTTGACCGAGTTGATACTAAACTCATCTTCGGACTGCTTCGTGTGAATGTTAAAGGTCGCCATGCCCTCAGAATCCGAGTTAAATTGATAGTAACTCGTCAAGGATAACTGATGCCGATCACTCAAATATTCACTTTCAACCTGCAGAATAACCCGCTCTGAGTTCGCTTCAAAGGCAAAAAACATTTGCCAAGTAAATTCACTTTGATCAAACGCTTTAAATTGAAGTTGCTCTGGATCCACGCGAACCCGGACAAGGTTGTTATCGATCACCTTTGTCACTGGGAACGTAATGGTCGCTAAACTCGTTGTTTCAAGAAACGTGACCCGCAATTGGTCAAAGGATCCCGGAACGTCGATGAGTTCAAATTCTAGTTCTTGTTTTTTCTTTTTTTGGTGTAGCCCTGATAATATCGCACGCACGCGGAACGACTCCTTCTTGTAAGATTGATTAGTAGTTAAAAATCAACTGTTGTGGTAGGTGCTCGACTAGCTTGGGGTTATCGTTGAGGTCAATAAAGATCTCTGCACCCTCAGGAACCGTCGTTTGCAACAACTGAGCGTAAAATTCGTACGCATCACTGAACCGGTGGTAACCGACGTGGTCGATCACCTCGTAGTCAGCGCGGTCTTCAGCTGCCTGATAAACCACGTGCTTTTGATCGTCAGTTTCCGATAGCAGGTTGGTAAACACCAGTTTAGAAGTCCGGCCCATATCATATGCATAGGTCACTGGATGTTGGTGCCGAATAAACCGGTAAACGAGTTCCCCCTGTGCGTTCAGTAACATCGCTTGTTCGATCACACCATCTTGATAAGTCATCATCCCAGCAGGACGTTGATCTTCATAGACGACACTTTGAACGGGTTGGTTATCGACTAACCGGGTCTTCATTAATGGCGTTTGGGTGGCATCCGTTACCGTTTCAGCAACGATCTCACCCGCATCAATGTAGCGGTGAATCGTGCCATTTGCGATTGTTTGGGTCGCAAACTGTTTGCTTGGTAGGGTTTCAAAATCATCATTAAATTGGTCTTCTGCCCGCAAAGCAACCCCTGACGTATTGGCACTAATTCTGCCATGGTTCGAATCTCAAACTGGGCAGCCTGTTCTGGTTTGACCATTGCTTGTAACGTTTGCCGGGCAATTTCATATTCATCAAATTGAACAATTGCTAGCAACGCCGTAATTTGAACGTGTTCTTCAAGTAACGCTTTAATTTTTTGTTGGAACGTCAGTTTTTTAAGCCCTGCAAGTGACGTTACCAAAAAGAATGCCTGTTCCATCTGCTTCCTCACTTTTTGCCTATTGATTAACGACACCCTAACGAAAAAGGCAAGGATTCAGCTCCAGAATCCTTGCCCATTGCAGTTATACTCTGGTGTCGAGCATTAATTGATGCTGCTTATTCTTTCCAGTCCGCTTCAGCTTTCAAACCAAGGTCTTCTTTGATCTTAGTGGTTGAAATGCCTTCTGTCCGTGGCAAGTAGATAACTTCACAGTAATCCTTCAAGAAGTCAAACTTACCCTTCCAGTCATCGCCCATCACAAAAATATCGATGTCGTTATCTTGAACGTCCTTGATTTTTTGGTCCCAGTTCTTTTCTGGAATCACTTCATCAACGTAGCGGATTGCTTCAAGGATATACTTCCGATCTTCGTATGACGTATAAGCCTTCTTGCCCTTAACGGCGTTAAATTCATCAGATGACAAGCAAACCGTCAAGTGGTCCCCTAACGCCTTGGCGCGCTTCAATAGTCTAACATGGCCCTTGTGTAATAGATCAAAGGTCCCGTACGTAATTACTTTTTCATGAAATCTCCTGCTTACCTATTATTGGATTAATTCGCTGAGTCCTAACTCGACTATAATAGCATAAAACACCCCGTAACAAAACAACTGGTAAGGGAATTCTTAATCGACCTAACCAAACCTTAAGAATTTTTAACGTTCTTCGTCTCCTGACTAGCAGCTTCTTGTGGTAATCGCCAGATGTGATAAATGTAGCCCACAACTACCTTAACAACGGCGTAGAGTGGTACCCCGAGAATCATCAATCAGCCCGCAATGTTGCCGGCAACTAACAGGATCACGATGATCGTCAGGGGGTGAATGTTGAGGCTCCGGCCAATCACGTTAGGATAAACGAAGTTCCCGTCAACTTGCTGCACGATCACGGTTACGATCAACACGGCAATGACCTGCATCAAGCCGTTTTCAAGACCAACAATCAACGCTGGTAGCACTCCAATATAGGGGCCAACGTACGGGATGATGTTGCACATGCCGGCAAAGATGCCAAGCAACAGGGCGTATTTTTCACCAATTAGTGAAAACCCAATTGACGTGAACGTGCCAACGAAGAGACATTCGATTACTTGACCGCCAATATAGCGGGACAAAGTTTGGCTCATCTTCACCAATAACGTCATCGTTTGATCCGCGTGCTTTTCTGGCAATAACCGCCGAATCGCTGGCATTAACTTGGGACCATCCTTTAACATGTAAAACAACATGACGGGCACGGTAACCGCGACGATCGTCACACTAGTGGCTAAACCGATCACGGTCCCGAGACCGTTAGTCAGGCCGTTCATGAAGGTCTGGGCGTAATTCGAAAGCCCCTTTTCTAACTGATCCGCGTACTGTTGAAAATCAACGTTTTGGAGCCATTCGATGTGACTCAGATGCGTATTGGTGTCGTTTAGGCCCTGTTGGATAATTCGAACAATGGCTGGAATATGATTCATCAGGTTGGCCACCTGTTGAATCAACCGCGGCACCAGCCAACCAATGCCACCCACTAGAATGCCTGCCAGTGCCAGAAAAATCACCGCTACCGCACCGGTTCGATTAAAGTGAAAACGGCCAATCTTAACGCGTTGCAGTAGTTTTACGATTGGATTTAATAAGTAAAACAAAATACCAGCTAATAAAATCGGCATAAAAATTGTCCGAAAAAACGTGCCAATTGGCGAGAACACAAAGTCGATTTTGGTACAAACCCAAATCAACGTTGCGCCAATCAGTAATTCTAGCGTCCAGAAGAGGAGCTTTGACTGTTGCAACCAGTTTCGCATCCGCACACCTCCTTAATTTCAAACTAAAACGAGGTCAGGCATCAGCCCGACCTCGTTTTAGTCGACAACTCATTACTTTCGGCGGGAAAGCTCGAGATAGCGTGAATACCATAAATCAACGTATTCTTTAGAAAACGGCCCCTTGCGGTTGTTGATCCAATCCACAAGGATCAGCACGTTTGCCTTCAAAATCTTGTCAATTTCTGGCGGATAGTTCCAGCGGCGGCTAAAAACTTCGTACTCGTCAACATCGAGTAGCCGTTTTTCACCGTCAGGAAAAACCTTAACGTCTAAGTCATAATCAATATACTTTAATGCTTCTTTGTCTAAAACGAACGGTGACGCGAGGTTACAGTAGTACGAAATCCCGTTGTCCCGAATCATTGCGACGACATTAAACCAATAGTGTTTATGGAAATAAACGATTGCCGGTTCACGAGTGACCCAACGTCGGCCATCATCTTCAATGACTAACGTGTGGTCGTTACACCCAATGAGGGCGTTCTCGCTTGTTTTGAGTACCATTGTATCGCGCCAAGTTCGATGCAAACTTCCGTCGTGCTTATAGCTTTTGATCGTAATGAAGTCGCCTTCCTTAGGTCCTCTAGCTTCGCGCGCCATATTAACCCTACTTTCCAAGCATCGGGTATGATTTAATGAAAATTCATCTGTCATTATAACATAAGTGAGGGTGGGGGAAAAGGACAGAGTGCGGAACGAAGCGCCTAAAGAACGGCGTGTAAGGGGGACTAAGGTAAAGCTGGCTGAACTTTAGCCAGTTTTACCTTAGTCCCCCTTACACATAGTTCTTTGCTTCGTTCCGCACGTTTCGGCGTGGTGGCCGAAAAAACTCAAAGTATTCGCTTCAACTACGTCACTAAACTCAATGATTGTCAGCTCCCATCAAGCCGAAAATCGTTGCCAATTTCCGCAACATCACAGACGAGATTCCAGCTAGCTTAACCACCACAACTCACTCATCCGCCTGTTCCGCCAACCACCGAGAAATCGCATCACTCTCAAACCCTTTACGATACAACGCCTGCCGAACTTTCAATTGTCGTTCTCTGAACGCCTTGCCAGCATATCGTCGCCAAAGTTTCTGCGCCTGCGCATCCAGTAATTCATTAGCGAGGTCTTGATCCATCGAAAACTCGGTTTCTGCCAACCCGCTTGCGATGACATCCCCCGAAAACCCCTTTTCCATCAATCGTTGATGGACTTTTTGTTTTTGTAGCGATGGCGTTTGTTTGCGATACTGGCGTTTCAATTTTTCGATCAACGTCATGACTTGATCAAGTTGCTCACTAGACGAATACTCGTTTTGTAATGCGGCTTCGATGAAGTTCGCTTGAACACCACGTTGAATAAGTTGGCGCCGAATCACACTGGGGCCCTTATCACTCGTGCGTTTCATGGTTCGAACATAACTGACAGCATATTGGGCATCGTCTAGGAGCCGTTCAGACTTCAACCGATCAACGACCCGGTCGTGAAAAGCTTCAGGGACCTCCTTTTTAACGAGATACGCCCGAATTTCTTTTTCGGTTCGTTGCTGATACGACAAGTACGTTAACGCCGCATCCCAGGCCTTGGACTCATTGTCAGCTGATTCAAGCTCTTTGGCCAACTCAGCCGTGACTTCACTGCCCTTAAACACCCGGTATCGCAACATGACTTCTTCGCTGATTGGGAATGCATAGCGATCGTCAACGTAAACGTTATAGCGACCAGGACGCTTCTGAGCTTCAATTTTGGTCACAACGCCCTGCGTTTCTTGCTGATGTTGTGCCACAATTTCAGCGACTCGGTCGCTACCAGCCGTTTTCAGTCGCTGAACACGTTGCTTAGCGGGCTGCTTGGAACGTTGCCGCGTTTCTGTGTCACCGCGCTGTCTAACTGATTTGGCGCGCTCCGATTTGCTTGTCGGTGGCGTGACTGGTTGCCGACGCCGAGCGGGTTGATCAGGATCCGGGACATCGGTAATTCGAATTGGTTTAAAATGATGATCCGTCATAAGCAGTGAGGATTCCTTTCTGATTTTGATTTCAATCGTGTAATGGGCTTCATATTGGGATTGAGGTAAGTTACCCGGTATTTTCCACCAAATCGCGGCTCTTTTCTCCCACGAGAACTATGCTATACTAAGGCTAACACGATTTCTTGATAGGAGCTGAGTTCAATGACTGTTGCACGCGTTGTTTTTGCAACCATTACAGGTAATAACGAAGATATTGCTGATATTATCAGCGAACAATTTGAAAAATTAGGGATCGACGTCACCGAATCAGAGATTTCACAAACTGATGCCGATGACTTTACAGATGCTGATATTTGCGTTGTTTGTCCTTACACTTACGACGAAGGTCAATTGCCAGAAGAAGGCATGGACTTTTACGACGACCTCGCCGATATCAACTTAACGGGCAAAGTTTACGGCGTTGCCGGTTCTGGCGACGTCTTCTACGAGGATGACTTCTGTGTTGCCGTTGACGCCTTCGGTGAAGCCTTAAAGAAGGCTGGCGCAACCCAGGGTGCTGACAACCTCAAGATCGACCTCGAACCAGACGAAAGTGACATTGAAAAACTCGATGCCTTTACGCATCAACTTGTTGAAAAGGCAACGGCTTAATTCACTACCAAATTAAAAATCCGGATGATTAGCACTTAATCATCTGGATTTTTTATTGCTTTCGTCGCGGTTTAGCTGACCGTTCGGCACCCTTTTTAGACTTAGGTCGCCGCCGTTTCTTAGCCGCCAGTTGTTGTTTGCGATGAAGGGTTCGGGCCTGATTCATAATGGTTGCTGACAGGTTCAACGCTTCAATCTTCCCCTGTCGCCACTCTTGAATCGTGGCGTTCACTACGCCACCAATCAACAAAATCAAACTAGAAACGTTCATCCAAATCAATAACACCACGAACGTCCCAATGGTTTTATAACCCGTGATGTTTCGGGCAAAGTAACTAATGTAAATCGAAAAGCCTTGCGCAAGCGCTAACCAGCCCACCGTTGTCACCAGTGCCCCAAGCCACACGTAGCGTAACTTTACCTTAGCCGATGGGACCACTGCGTATAAAACAGCACTCAGCAGTAAAATGCCCGCAAACGAAATCGGCCATCGGACACTGCCCACAAGATCCGTGAACTGATTGGAAATGGAGAGCCACGGCTTCAAAATTTCGCCCAACCACTCGCTCAAACTAAACAGCAAGCCAATCAGAACAATCGCAATGATAATGAGCAAAATAAACAGAAACGAGAAAAACCGGCTAAAAATCGCATTCGGCGTTTTGATACCATAAGCCTGATCAATACTCCGCTGAAATGCCGATACTGCTCGACCAGCCGACCAAATCGTCACCAAGATTCCTAACGAGAACGTTTCGGTACTCCCCTGCTCCAAAAACGAGCGGATAATGGGCGACATGGTTTGGAAGACGGGTTCTGGCAGCAGTGGTTCGATATAGCCCAAAATTCGCGTCGTATCGAACTTGAGGTAGGCAATCAGGTTTCCGGCAATCAGCATGATTGGAAACACCGACAACAACATGTAATAGGACAGCACGGCTGCTGAATCACTAATATTAGCACGGAGATACCGTTGCCAAAAAAACTTCACAAACGCCAACCAATCATGCTTAGTTTGTTGTGGATCGTTGGCAGCCATTACTTCGCATACCGTGACTGAATTGCATCCAAGATCCGTTCGGAAGCATGGCCATCACCATACGGATTCTTCGCTTCAGCCATTCGTTGATAAGCGGCCTCATCCGTTAATAAGGTCGTCATCGCTTCCGTGACTCGTTCGGGATCGGTACCGACCAACTTCAACGTGCCGGCAGTGACCCCTTCTGGCCGTTCCGTTTCATCCCGTAACACTAAGACTGGTTTACCTAATGATGGCGCCTCTTCTTGAACGCCGCCAGAGTCCGTCATAATCAGGTAACTCCGCGCCGCTAAATTATGAAAATCAACCACATCAAGCGGTTCAATCAAGTGAACCCGGTCAACACCTGCTAACTCTTGTTGGGCCACTTTCTGAACTCGTGGGCTCAAGTGAACCGGGTAAACGAGTTCAGTATCTGGGTGGGTTTCGACCACTTGCCGAATCGCTTTGAAAACCCGTTCCATTGGTGCACCCTGGTTTTCACGCCGGTGCATGGTTAATAAAATCACCTTTTGTTTGGGGTCAATATCGTTTAAAACCGCGTGATGATAATCAGCACTAACCGTTTGTTGAAGCGCATCAATTGCCGTGTTACCAGTCACGACAATGGCATCTTTGGGGTGATTTTCCTTCTCCAAATTTTGTTGACTGAGCGTCGTTGGCGCAAAGTACACGTCACTTAGCACGTCCGTTAACTGGCGATTCATTTCTTCTGGATATGGTGAATACTTATCCCAAGTTCTGAGACCAGCCTCGACATGGCCCAGTGGAATTTGATGATAAAACGCACTCACACTGGCCGCAAACGTCGTCGTTGTATCGCCGTGCACTAGAATGATATCGGGCTTTTCCGTATCAATAATCGAATCCAACTGGGTCAACACCCGGCTGGTGATCTGTGCCAAGGTTTGGTTAGGTTGCATAATGTTTAAATCATACGCAGGTTGAATGTGAAAAATGGCTAGCACTTGATCCAGCATCTCGCGGTGCTGAGCCGTTACCACCGTAACCGGTTCAAAAATTGTCGGTTGTTGTGCCATTTTTAAGACAATTGGGGCCATCTTGATTGCTTCAGGTCGGGTACCAAATACCGTCATTACCTTGATTCGTTGTGCCATAGTGAACCTCCGTATCTGTAATATAGTCTCCCCAATTATACCAAATTCCAACTGGTTCGTAGACTTTTTTGATTAACCACTATCAACCACGACCTTTAATGCGCTCAATCGTGAAAGTAATCTAAAAATTCGGTAAAGATTTAGCAACGATTTCCCGCTGAATAACCAATTGTAACCCTAGTTAAACAGCTCAATTCATTTCAACAAATTCAACTTAACCCGTCTAACACCACGTGATCAGCCAACTATCAGCCATAATATCGCAAATTAATTCAATTCAACATCGCTCAGTTTCTTGTATACCACAGATTTGCGCCCCCTCCCCTTTTGACGTAAAATAAAGCCTAAACTGTTCGAAAGGAAGATTTGCTATGCGCACCGTCAGTCTGATTGTTCCCTGCTACAATGAGGAACCGTCCATCATGCTCTTTTTTGATGCGGTCACAAAGGTTTTCGCCACGATTAATACTGACGAACCACGTTATCAACCTGAATATACGTTTATTGATGACGGCTCCAGTGATCACACGTTGACCATCCTCAAGCAACTGCAAGCCGCGCATCCAGAAACCGTCCATTACCTGTCGTTTTCACGCAACTTCGGCAAAGAACCCGCACTGGCAGCTGGACTAGATGCTGCCACCGGTGATTTGATTGCCGTCATGGACGTTGACTTACAAGATCCACCAGAGCTACTCCCGCAAATGATCGACTTGATTGAAAATCACGGATACGATTGTGTGGGCACCATTCAAAAGAAACGTCGGGGACAAGGCCGGTTTCGGGCCTACCTCTCCACTAAATTTTATAAAATCAACGACGCCATCTCCGAGGTACATATTGAGCCAAACGCTCGTGACTACCGCTTGATGACCCGCCAAATGGTCGATGCAATCACGTCACTACCTGAATATAACCGGTTTTCCAAGGGCATTTTCTCTTGGGTCGGTTTCCGAACTAAATACCTGACGTACGAGAGTCAACCCCGTGCAGCTGGTGATACTCACTGGTCACTGATGCAATTATTTAACTACGCCATCGAAGGCATCATTGATTTTTCCGACGTCCCTTTAAAAATTGCGACCTGGGTCGGGGGGGCCTCCTTTATTTTGGCCGTTATCGGTTTGATCGTGGTGGTTGTTCGCGCACTCTTGGTCGGCGATCCTGTCGCCGGTTGGCCATCCATGGTCTCCATTATCCTGCTTTTAGGCGGCATTCAACTCTTTTGTCTAGGGATCGTTGGCGAGTACATCAATAAAATTTACCTTGAAACCAAGCACCGCCCAAAGTACATCATTAAAGAACGCAAATAGCGTCATTCACTTTAGTTAGGACTATTTAAAATATGAAATCGATTATGAACCTTTACCACCGTTATGAATCTGCGATCAGCTACCTCTTTTTTGGTGGCTTAACCACTGTCATCAACACGGTGGTCTTCTTCGCCCTTTACCACCACATGAACTATCAGGTTGCCAACGCCATCGCCTGGTTCCTGTCCGTTTTGTTTGCGTTCATTACCAATAAGCTCTGGGTCTTTCATTCGAAATCGTTTGAACTCAAAACCTTTGTGTGGGAAACTTTTTCCTTCTTCGGGTTCCGACTCGCTTCGTTGGTCATTGATATGTTGATTCTTTGGATTGGGATCACGTTATTGTCAGGTAACGCTTTGTTGGTCAAGATTATTGATCAAGTTGTGGTGATTTTGTTGAATTACTTTTTCTCAAAGTGGTTTATTTTTAAGAAGCCTTGAATTTTGATGAATATGAAACGGTCCAGCTTGATGGAGAACATCAGGCTGGACCGTTTTACTGTGGTTAGGTGTTGCGCTTATCGATTAGTGTCGTCTGGAAGGCAACGTCTGTTTCGGCTTAGCGTAAGCTCAACTATTAGTCGTTCTATTTTCATTCAGTAGTTTGTCATCGTTAGTGCCTTTAGGTCACCACGCCGAAACGTGCGGAACGAAGCAAAGCGCTTCGTTCCGCACTCTAATGCCCTTCCTGCAACTCCTTCAAAAAAGTCGCCACCAGTTCCAACTGTTCGGGCGTATAATGCGATACCAGTTCCTCGTGTTGCTTATCTAGTAGGTCATCGAGTTGCTTTTGAACCATTGCCACTCGGTTCCCCGTTTTTGACAGCTGGTAGACTGCCTGACTGCTAACCACGCCCGTTTTGTTGGCGAAGCTAACCGAACCAGCTTGTTGACGTTTTTAGAGATCACACCCAGCCCTAGATCCAGAGCTTGGACAAGGTCCGTTTCGCTCACTGGCCCCAGCAGTTGAATCTGACGCAACAGCTTTAAACTGAGCGTGTTGAGTTGCGAAATCGCGTACTGAAGATCCCGGTTCGGCACGTGTAACTGAATCCACTGCCGCTCGAAATTATTATCCTGAGCCCGGGTATTCATAATATCAATTAATGACGTCTCAATATGGTGCTTATAAAAGTCTAATTTTTCCACGGCATATCCCTCATTTTCTATCACAAAAACTATACCATATTTTAAACTTGAAATACAGCAATCCCGCACCGGCACTACGGTTCAGCGTGATAGTTGAATCTATTTAGTTGGTCACGACCACAAACCCAGAAGAGCCACATCTGGACGTTACCAACGTCACCACGGTATAATGAAAGTGGTTACTAAATCATCGGAAAGTGAGTTGATTACAATGTATCAACACATTGCAGTACCACTTGATGGCAGTCATAACGCCCAACTTGCGCTGAACGAAGCGCTGAAACTCGTTAAAACCTTCAACGCAAAGTTGACGTTGATTAACGTCATTGACGATAAACGCCTTATTTACTCCGTTACCAGTACTGGTATCGCTCACACTGGCGGTTACTATGAAGAGCTGACCACCCATGCGAAAGACGTTTTGGCAGAGGGTCAAGCAATCGCTGCTAAACAAGGGATCACTGCCGAAACGGCAATCTTACACGGCAATCCCAAACAAGTAATTGCGGAGGATTTCCCCCACGACCACAAAGTTGATTTGATCGTGATGGGTAAATCTGGGACGGATGCATGGACCGCTTACTCGTTGGTTCAACCACGGCCAGTGTCGTTCGGACCACCCAAACAAACGTCCTCGTTGTTGCGGAAGCACAATAATTATTTCTGAATCATCCAAAGTTAACGCCCAAATTCTGAAAATTAGAATTTGGGCGTTAGTTTTTTATTACGGTAAATCAGCAATTGTTCTCATCTTAATTTAACTTATAGCAAAATTCAGGTGTAATAAAATTCAATCTAATCACACTAAAAAATTAATGGTTGACTAATAAACGTTTACAAAACAATTAGCTTTGCATATTTTAAGTATCCCATTGAGCAACAATTCAACGTAACTCGCATCATATCAACCTTTCGCCACTTTATTCATTTTGAATAAAAATGACTGAATTTAATGAATAATTAATCATACCATTGCAAATAAAATCAGATAGTTTATAATCTAATTTTAATAACACAAAGGGATGATAGTTTGCTCAAAACGTTAATTTTCGCATTACTGCCCATCATCGTCACAATTGCCTTAGGGTACTGGGCCGCCGCTCGAGATTACTTTGATGATCAAGATAGCCGCAAATTCGTTCGGTTAGTCATGAATTTCATGTTACCCCTCAGCGTCTTTTCCGGTATCTGGAGTACACCGCGAAAAATCATTATTCAAGATATTCCGCTCGCCGGCTGGTTATTAGTCAGCATGGTTGGCTGTTACGTTCTGCTATTACTGGTTTATCGCTACGTCCTTCACACCGAGCTACATATTGCATCACTGCGCGCGATGTCGGTGGCTGATCCGTCAGTGCCATTTATCGGTTCAGCTATTCTTCCCCTCATTTTCGGGAATTCGCTAAGCGCCATCACCATCGGGATCTGCACCCTGATTATCAACATCATTATCTTACCCGTCGTTTTCGGTGCCCTAAGCAGCGATGGTTCTCTGGGGTCACGGGTCGTGAACACGTTGCGCAAACCGCTAGTGGTTGCCGCACTCCTCGGCTTCATTTTGGCACTGCTAGGTTGGCAAATGCCGGAGCAGATTGCCGGCTCATTTGAACTGCTCGGCAAGGGCGCTGGTGGCTAGCCATCTTCGCCACCGGGATCGTTTTATACACCCGGAAGATTCTCATCAACGTGCCAATCGTGTTAACCGTGTTAGGCAAAAACGTGATCTTTCCAATCGTTATTTTATTGATTATGATGGCCGCTGGTGCCGGATCCGAACTCCAACGGATCGTTGTTTTGACATTGGCCATTCCAACAGCAACGATGCCAACCAGCTTGGCCATTCAGTTCAACGTTCACGAATCCGAACTGGCCTCAACTCAATTTTGGAGCACTGTTTGTTCGTTTGTCACGCTAGCTGTATTTTTAGTCGCCTTAAGCTAATTATTTTAAGAGAGAAGGATGTCTATTATGTCAACTGAAACCATTCACATGCAAGCCCGTCAATTAGTGACCCCTGATCACCCAACCATTACATTTATCGAAGGTGATGGTATCGGCCCTGAAATCTGGGCGGCCGCTCGTCAAGTTTTTGATGCTGCGGTTCAAAAAGCCTATGCTGGCAAACGTCAAGTCAACTGGTTGCCACTTCTCGCTGGTGAAACGGCCTACCAGCAAACTGGTCAGTGGCTCCCTGACGAAACACTGAGTGCCCTTCGCACCCACCTAGTTGGCATCAAAGGACCACTCACAACCCCAATTGGTGAAGGCCACCGGTCAATCAACGTTACGTTGCGGCAAAAACTAGACTTGTATGCCTGCTATCGTCCAGTGACCTACTACGATGGTACCCCATCACCCGTCCGGCACCCAGAACGCGTGAATATCGACGTTTTCCGGGAAAATACCGAAGACATCTACGCCGGTATCGAAGCCGATGTGAACACGGATGAAGCAGCTGACCTCAAACAGCTATTGGCTCGTTATAATCAACTTGAAAAAGTTCGGTTCCCAGAAACTGCAGCTTTCGGCATCAAACCAATTTCAAGTGAGGGATCAGCTCGAATCGTTCGTGCAGCTGTTGAGCACGCACTGGCGCACAACCGCCACACCCTGACCCTCGTTCATAAGGGCAATATTATGAAGAAAACTGAGGGGAGCTTTAAAAAGTGGGGCTATCAGCTGATTGAAACCGACTATGCTGACCAAGCCTTCACAATGAACCAATATGCCCAACTTAAGGCTGATCAAGGCTCAGACGCTGCGGATGCGGCATTAAAGGCCGCTAAAGATGCCGGTAAGTTAATCGTTAACGATGTTATTACCGATAACTTCTTCCAGCAAACACTGTTACACCCAGAAAACTTTGAAGTCGTTGCCACAATGAACCTTAACGGTGACTACATTTCCGATGCCTTAGCCGCTCAAGTTGGCGGGATCGGTATTGCGCCCGGTGGTAATATCAACTACCAAACCGGCCACGCCCTCTTCGAAGCCACTCACGGGACCGCGCCACAATTCGCTGGTCAAAATAAGTTGAACCCAACCTCAATTATCCTGTCCGGTGCCATGATGTTTGACTACCTCGGCTGGTCAGAAGTTGCGACGGAAATTCGTCAGGCAATTGCCAAGGCCATTACTAGTCAACACGTCACGATGGACTTTGCCACAACTGATAGCGCAACGATTTTAAGCACTAGCGAATTTGGTGAATATGTTGCTGAACAATTGTAGTTTTAAAGCGGATTGCTATGTTGATTAGTAATCCGTTTTTTTGCTGTCACTTGTGTCCAGCGTAAGTGTTGGGTGTACTTGGGGTGTTGGCTGTTTGTCGTTGCTTCGCTCGCCAAAGCCGCACGAGAACCGGCGCTCTCAGATTACAAAATTCGGCGCCACTTAAACTGTTATTTCTAGGGTTCCTGAAGTTATATAAGCTTGTCAACCACGCGTTTTCTGGCCACCACGCCAATGGTGCTGCGCGAGACTGAGAGCTGCATGTAGGGGCATTTACACCGGACACAAACGACAATTAATCAAAAGCACCAGAGTATCTTGAAAATTCGGTCAAGATACCTTGGTGCTTTGCTTATTCAACTATTTAAATAAAGTGACGCATTTTTCTACGATGGTCTTTACAAAATATATAGGATTTCTGTCCATATTTCTGATAAATTACCACTTGCCTTGGTGCTTCTTGGTAAACGTGTTTTTGATTTTTGTTTCAAAATTGCAAGAACATTGTATGAACAAGTTAGCTACCTTGCGCTCGTTAAAACGAGAAGACTTGAATTTATGATTGTGTCAATTAATCAGTAGTCGCAACCTTAATGGTGCGACGCCGAATTAGACTCACAGTATCTAGAGAGTTGTGCTTAGGGAAGTATCGATGAACCATCTTGTTGTGAACCTCATTGGTCCTACGTTTACTGGAACGGTAGGGATGAGCATAGTAGACTGTAGCGACATCATCGAAAATCGATTCAAGTTCAGCGAATTCAGAGCCGTTATAAGCGTCTTGATGACATCGCCGTTCGGCACTAATTTAACGTAGGCGTAGTTGACTGAATCGGCTATCACGACTATCAATCAGGTGCCCAACCATCTTGCTTAAAATGCCGAGTAAAGTAGGCAAGAAAATTAACTGCTTGTTTCAACCTGAGTAGTTGATGACAATGTTGTCAATTCATCTCGTAACGCGTTTGAGCGGCTTTGGGGATGTATTGACGATAATAATGTAGCTTATCATTAACCTTCTTCACCTGATTAACAGTGCCACGAGCCAGTTTATTAACGATTGTTTGGTGAAAAACACCAATGATCAGTGCAATCTGTCGATTAGATACCCTCTCAGCGTGAAGCGGTGACAGGCGAGACGTAATAAGCTGCTTTGCATCAAGACGATATCCTCTTTTCTTGTTGTTTGTGTAGGAACTTTAATGATAACAGGACATATTGTCTTGATATTTTCTTGAAACGATGGCGTGGGTAGCTAACTTGATTTTAAAACACGGGATAATAAAGTCTCACAATAATGTACATTAATTTATCCCTGACTTGTTGGCCGAATCACAATTTCATTCACTGCCGTATCCTCTGGAAGATTAATTGCTTCTGTAATTGCCATCGCCACCCGATCCGGAGTAATGGCAGTTTGTTGATAGTACTTCTCTAAATTTTGCTGAGTTGTTCTGTCTGTTACATTGTCAACTAGCTCTGTCGCAATTGCTCCGGGAGAAACGACTGTCACCCGGACATTGCTCTGTGCAGCGGCTTCTTCTTGACGAAGCGCCTCAGAAATCATCCAAACACCAGCTTTAGTGGCACTATAGACACCACCACCAGCATGTACACTGTGTGCTGCAACGGACGCTACATTAATAAATTGACCTGACTTCTGATTTCGCATGCTTGGTAGTGCTGCATGAATTCCATACAAAACACCACGGAGATTAACGTCGATCATTCGATTCCAATCTTCCACACGGTCTTTGATGAATTCTGAATGTGGCATCAATCCGGCGTTGTTAATCCAAACGTCAATTTTCCCATATTCTTCAATTGCAGCATTTGCCAATGATTCTACACTTTTTTTAGAAGTGACATCAGTCGTCGCAAAAATTGCATCATATCCTTTACTCAGCAGACTAGAAGTAATTTCCTGCAAACGCTCACTGCGTCTTCCAGCTAGAACGATTCGATTGCCCTCCTTCGCCAGTAGTTCTGCAGAAGCTGCTCCAATGCCACTTGAAGCCCCCGTGATTACAATTACCTTACTTTGTTTTGTCATTTAATCTATTTCTCCTTAATTTTATTCACCGACTATGTTCTACAATTATTTTACTTATTGATCATATTCCTTGGTCCTCGGACCAACGCAAGTTTTTTGTACATTTTTTGTATTATGCGATTTGTTGTTTAATTTTTGAACTTGTAATTGCAGTAATGATGCCAATCACCGTCAGGATCAGAAAAGTGCCAACGATGACCCAAAATAGACCTCTCAAACTTGCTACATGGCCTACGCTTTGAATCGCTAGCGCTGAATAAGGCGATAATGAACCGGCCAGATTATAGGCGACAAGGATTAATGACGTTCCTAAAGCACTTCCGGAACCGTTCGCATTCACCGTATTCAGCACCCATGGGAAAAACATTCGAATGCCCACACCGGTAATAAAGCCGCCCAAAACTGTCAACGCCGTGCTACTCGATACCGCAATCAATCCCATAGCCAATGCCAGTATCAGCATCGATACCGGAAAAATAGCAGTCTTGAGCAATTCATAAACACGTCCAAAGATGAGGCCACCCAGCATGGCTCCTAGGCTCAGTCCCAGTATGACATAACTAGCATCTGTTGCTGTCCCATAGCCTGCTGTTACCATTAACGTTGGGACTTTAATACCCATAATCATGTACACTGTAATCACCACGAAAATTAAGAGTAAATACCGGCCAATATTCAATTTCGCCGACTTTTCACTTGAACTATCATTGACGACGCCTTGTTCACGGCCAGTGTGTTTTTCAGGTGTAATTGCTGGCACAAACAAGCCAAACAAAACTAAGGCAGGAATCGTAATGGCGTAAGCCAAAATGACATGTGCCAGTTAATTTGAACTAGCTGACCGGCAATAAACGTCACTAAAACACCACCCAGTCCTTCAAAGGTGCTTTGCAGACCAATTGTCCGTGCTCGTTCTGAACCCTCAAAAAAGTGACTAATAATCATCACCAAAAGCGAATTAAACAACCCAACCCCAAATCCAAAAATCGCCCGTGACGCCATCAAAGCCCAAAAATTATTGATGATGATCGGCGACAATCCGGCGATTGCTGTCAGAGTCACACCAATCATCACGGTTTGTTTGAGTCCAATTTGTTTCGCTATCAGGTTGCTAACGAGTAACGCAATCATTAGAAAAAATGACGGAATCGTGGTGAGTAACTCAACTTGCGTTAAGGGCACAGTTGGAAAAGCCTTGGCGAGTACAGGGATATTGGCATTGATCGCCGGTGCTGATGCGGTAATCACCGATACCAACAAAATTGATAATTTCATGAGTGATTTATTTTTGATTTGCATGATGCTTATTCTCCTATTTTCTTAAATTGACTTGGTTTAGCCACCGCGTAAACCGGGGACGATCTCTATCTAAGTCGACGTCTTCAATGGAATAATTTTCTAAAATACGTGTACTAGCCGGTAACAGGTCACTCAGTATGCGTTGCGTTTCTCCCGATCCATAGCCGGCATTAGTTGAAAATGACGCTACCCTTTTGTCGCTTAATCGGTCACCATCCTGTTCCAGAAATGAGCGCATCGGGTTAGCAATTGTCATAGCCCAAATAGGATGTCCAAGCAAAATTAGATCATATTGCATTAAATTGGGAAAATCTTGTATGTCCAGTGCCGGCCAATTTCTACTTTCACGTTCTTGTGTGGCTCGATTTACCGACGCCGAATAATTGGCAGGATACGGGTGCTGCACTACTAATTCATACAGATCTGCACCTAAATATTGTTGTGCAAATTGAGCCTGCTGTTCAGTGTTTCCGCCGCGCGAAAAGTAGATTACCAATATTTTTGCATTGTTAGTTAATTTTCGTTCAGGCTGTTGATAACGGTTGGTGTCATGTCCGTCTGAAACTGCGCCACGTCCTTT
Source organism: Secundilactobacillus similis DSM 23365 = JCM 2765 (assembly GCF_001311075.1). Taxonomy (GTDB): domain Bacteria; phylum Bacillota; class Bacilli; order Lactobacillales; family Lactobacillaceae; genus Secundilactobacillus; species Secundilactobacillus similis. The sequence continues at coordinate 3,604 of NZ_BBAD01000026.1, read as the reverse complement.
ATTATTTTTCATTTCTTGTTTCCCCCTTATTTATGACTATTAGTCATTTTTGTTGTTAAATTTAAACGGCCATATAAGCGGTTCAGTCGATTAAAAATTGATCTAACATCAATGGTACCTGTCGTTCACAAAAATCATTCGTACTCTGAACAGGGTTCACGCTATTTGGGGCAATACACCAAGCCAGGATGACGCCGTACATTTGCGTTAACAACACCGTTGCTAACGATGCAACCGGTGTATCTGATTGCAATCGCTGATCCGTCACGAGTCGTTCCAGTAATCGCTGTAATGATTCAACATCTAATTGCCATTTTTGCTGATTACTGGTATTCGCCGTTGAAATATATCGCACCCACTGACGCGTTAATTCAACGTTTGACTTGTAGATCACTGTAATAAAGTTTACGAGATAACTCTGAATAACCTCAACAGCTTTTGAGTTCCGAAACGTTTCTTCGTCGATGACTTGAGAGAAACGTGCTTTACTCAATTCAAAGATTAAATCTTCTTTATGCTGGAAATAATTATAAAAAGTACCCTTTGCAATGCCGCTTTCTTGAACAATGCTGTCTACCGAGACGTCTTCATAACCATTTTTGACAATCAGTCGGTTGGCGGTATCCAATAATTTTTGGCGTGTTTGCCGGGCGTTATCTTCACGTTTTCCCATCGTTTTCACCTCAAAACGAAGTATACTACATCACAAAGTCAAAACAATGACTACCAGTCATTTATTCAAAAAAATAAAAACGGCTACTTCAACTAGCCATCTTCATTGATTTTCTTTAATACACTGGTCGATCATTTCCCTGCGTGGCTGGATCCGCGATGCCAATACTATCGTTCACCACAAAACTTGGATCTGCAATAATTTTGAGTACCACGTCTGCAATACTTTGACGTGATCCAGAAACACCGACATATTCCTCATGACGATGCGTAATCGAATACTTAACTTCGTTTCGATCGTTTAGCCATGGTAACCGAAGCGTGGTGTAGTTGATTCCTGATTGTGCCAATAATTCATCCGCATGAATGGCAGCCGGAAGACCATTGTCTACCATCTGATGGTTCCACTCGCCAAACTTACCAGGAACTTCATCATATAATCCTAATAAACTGGTCGAAATAATTCGTTCAACTCCATTCGCTTTAGCTCCCACAATGACGTTTTTCGTCGGAGCATTATGCCGATCATGATCGACAACGGCTGTGAATACTAAATCTTGCTCTTTGAGTGCTTCGTTAATCTGCTTTGCATTACCTAAATCAGCTTCCACAACCTTGACGCGATCGTTGTCAGCGGTACTTTCCATTCGCTGTGCATGACGTAATCCGAGCGTTAATTTAACGTCTTTAAATTGGTCTTCATTCAAAATTCGATTTTCGACAATTCGCGCGATTTGGCCGTTTGCGGCTAAAATTAATACATTCATGTTTTTTTCCCTCCAGTGCATGTTTAAATTCAAATATCGTTACTTATCTGTGTCACCTTCATACGCCAATTTTTCCCGTTCGTAGTTGAGTGTATGATCTTCATAATGATCAATTTTGTAGGTTAAGTAGTCGATTGTCTTTTTCATTGCAGCCATTTGTTCCTTCAAATCGGTTTGTTGATCTATTAACAAGCTCTTCCGAGATTCGGCAGTCTGGCTTCCCTCGCGGTACAATTTCACAAATTCAATTAGTGCTTCAACCGACATGCCGGCCTTACGCAACACTTGAATGTAAAAGACCCAGTTCAAATCATGTTCCGTGTAGTTGCGGTAGCCACTTTTGTTACGCGTAATCTCTGGCAACAGGCCCATTCGTTCCCAGTACCGAAGCGTATCCTTTGTAAGATCGAATTTTTTACTGACTTCGTTAATGTTCATTTTATTCACCCTTTAGTCAACGTTACGAACCAGGTTGTGGATCCGTTGGACAGCAGCCGGATCACGGTGGTCAAAGAATTGACTTTCCTTCTTATCTAGTGTATTGATTTGTTGAATCTCAGCATCTGTCAATTTAAAATCAAAAATATCTAAATTTTCTTCCATCCGTGCTACATGAGTTGACTTAGGAATAGCTACAATGCCGCGCTGTGTCAGCCAACGTAAAATTACTTGTCCATTAGATTTACCGTAACGTTGTCCAATTTTCGCAATCACCGGGTTCTTGAAAATTTCATGCTTGCCTTCCGCAAATGGTGCCCAGGCTTCTGGTTGAATTCCTTGCTCGTGCAAGAATTTCACAGCGTCTTGCTGCTGCATCCACGGGTTGGTTTCAATCTGATTAACTGCCGGTGTAATCTCGTTATACAGGCTGAGATCCATAACCCGATCAGGCTCAAAATTTGAAACTCCAATTGCACGCAATTTACCTTCGCGGTTAAGGTCTTCCATCGCCCGCCAAGATCCATAGACATCACCATATGGTTGGTGAATCAGGTATAAATCTAAATAGTCGAGCTGTAATTTCCGAAGCGACGTTTCGACGGCCTTTTTGGTTGCTTCGTAACCGGTATCTGAAACCCACAGTTTTGTGGTAATAAACAGGTCTGCACGATTCACGCCACTTCGTTTGATGCCTCTACCAACTGCTTCTTCATTACCGTATGAAGCGGCGGTATCAATTAACCGATATCCCGATTGAATGGCATTTGCTACGGCTTCTTCAGCAATATTCAGGTCCGCGATTTGAAAAACACCAAATCCTAGTGTTGGCATTTCGATTCCATTGTTTAATTTAACTGTTTCCATCATTGTAATCTCCCTTTATTTAATATAACTGTTTTGCGTCAAGTAGTCCGCGATTTCGTCCGTTGTGTTCACTGTAAAACCTGGCAATTGTTGCGCGCTAATTGCAGCACAAATTTGTTGCATGAACGAAAAATTTTCCTTGATTGTACTAGAAGTACTTGTTGTAAATGAAATAATATTCTTATCGGTCAAATCATAACTGTTCAAAAATTTTTCAATGAATAGTGGCAGTTGGTGAAATTGACGGAAATCTAACAAAAATCGTCTGTTTCTTTGAGAAATCAAAATTAGTGGGTTGGACTTCATGAGCAACATGTTCTTCCGCTTCTTGTCGAGATTCATCAACCAATTCGTTGTATGAATTAGGATATGCGTTGATCGGTTCAATTCGGACCACTTTGGCCCCATCAAACGTTGAACGGTCAATACCGCCGACTGCGTCAGGTCGGAATAAGAAAAAATAAACGATAACCATGTTATACCTCTATCTGATGAAAGATATGATTTATTTAACTGATGACCATAGTGTAAACCATGGTCTTAACTCCAAGGCAAGCCTTTTTTAATTTATTTTATTAAACCAACGGACATCCTTACTATATCGTTGGTTTATCGACTAATCCGTTGGAATTGTCTTGTTTCGTCCTGAATTACCCGCAAAGTCAAATAAGTTTTTTGGAAGTTCAAAATTAAACGTTTCTCGGTTAATCCCACCCACGAAATTGTGGTCTTCATGAAACAGCCGCATTAAAGATTGGGCCGACTGTTCACTGGTGAATATGATTCACCAAACGCCTGATCATAGTTATAGTCAGTCAAGTATTCGCGACCTTGTCAAAATTAGTCTGAGTCGCCTTCGG
>NZ_BBAD01000025.1 GCF_001311075.1 Secundilactobacillus similis DSM 23365 = JCM 2765 | reverse complement strand
CCCGCGGCATCTTCCCACTATAGAAACCCAGAATCATTTCACAAACGAAAGATGCTTACGCTGGACACAAGCGTAAGTCAAAAACTCAGATTTCTCATACGACAAAAACGATGACGCCGAACCTCTCAGCGTCATCGTTTTTCTTCTGATTATTTAGCCGCTTCCTTAGCCTTCTTCTCATTTGCCCGGTGATATTCAGACAAGTGAACCAAGTTGGTCAAGAAAATATGCGTATGGGCTTCATAGTGATGTTCACGACCAAGTTCAGCGATGTAGCCGTTGATGTAGTCAACTTCGGTTGGCCGGTCATGGATCATATCTTGATACATGGATGGGTAGTGCAATGGCATATCGATCCGCGTGTTACGGTCAAGGGCCGTCATTTCTTCGTCACGGGTTGAGACTAACGTGATGCCGGCTCGTTCGCAGATATCGTAGGCTTCGTCGATCAATTGACGACCAAGGTCGTAGGCTTTTTCGAAGTTCCCAAATTCACCCATTTGAATTTCAAATAAGGTACATAACGTGTTGATAACGGAGTTAAAGATAACCTTAGTCATCAACGTTCCCTTGAAGTTGGTAGTCAACGTTGGTTCATTTGGGCCTTTTGAAGTTCGTCGAATAAGCGGTGGGTCATTTCGTCTGGTTTTTCAGTCAAGTTGGCCATGTTCATCTTACCAGCGCCACGCTTGCCCATGAAGTCAACGTCGCCAGGTCCGTTCAAAACGGTCGCAATCAAAGCGGTACCGGCGATGATCTTGTCATCCGCAAAGTACTGTTGCAACTTTTCAATGTGGCCCATCCCGTTCATGCAGGTGAAGGCGTATTGCTTGTCATTGAAGAAGTGTGAGCAGCGTTCCAAGAAGCCGGCTAACTGCATTTGCTTCGTGAAGAAGATCAACATGTCAGGGTCGTCGTTGTAAGATTCTGGGGTTTCCAACTTGATCTTGGTTAAATGACGATCTTTGTGATCCCGGGAAACGTAAACGCCCCCCTGTTCACGAATCTTGTCGATGTGTGGTTGCCACGTATCGATAAAGGTAACGTCATTGCCAGCCTCTTGTAGTAAAATCCCGTACCGTAAACCCATTGCGCCTGCACCAATCATTGCAAATTTCATTAAAATCACACTCCTAAGTAGTTTTGAGCGATTAATGAGAAAAATGGGTCACGCTATGTAAGTTAAACGAGAATAAAAATAGCGCCCTTGGCTAAGTTCATCACTTAGTCAAGCGCTATTGGCGCTGTACCACCTTAATTCACAGTGTCCTCACAACACTGCCTCTCACGCACAGCCATCACTGGCGATACGCTTGTCCGTTAAGGGGGACCCACCGTGAACACTCACACATCGCATTCACTGTTCAGAGGCTACTTTCACGATCAGTACCACTATCCCTTTCCACTCATCGGGACTCACTAGAGCTTGGCTGAAAGCTACTCTCCTCGTCATCACATTTGTTTTTCTCATCAATCGTTAATGTGTCTTTAATTTATACCTTCTTTGGAGATTCGTCAAGGAAAATGTTAAATTTTATTTTACTGGGGATTGTTTTTTTGAAAATAGGTTGGGATTACTTTCATATTATGCAATAAAAATATTGCTACTAAAAAATAATCGAGTTGTTTTGGCGACTTGCTTTGTGGTTAAGTTAGTTTCAGATTTATGCGGAATTCTTTTTTCAGATAATCAGTTTGTTGATTTGGCCCGCCACGCCTAATTCGCAAAGTACTACAAATTGGTTGGTTTGGACGTTGCCATGATTGAGTGGTACCGGCGATGTTCTTTGCTACTACGTTTGTTTCGGCTCGGTGTGGGATTCGCCTTTCCGGATAATCGGTTTTGTTGTGAAGTTTGTCAACACTAGTGCTTTTAGGCCACCACGCCGAAATGCGCAAAGAAAAGCAGGGAGTTGCACGTAAGGGCGGCAAAGTCATACTGGCCAAAACCCAGCCAGTATGACTTTGCCGCCCTTACGCTCCACTCCCTAACCGCTTTTCTTTGCGCTCTACAAATCTCGATGCCTAATCAAATACCACAACAACCCCACAATCGGCACAATGGACAACCCAATCGACAGCTCCCACGCCCACGGCTCACCCGTCAGCGGGAGCTTCATGTTCATGCCCCAAAAACCAGAAACGATTGGTGGCACCGCCAATGCCAGTGACCACACCGTCATGATCCGCATCGTGTTGTTCAAACTGTTATCCAGCAAGTTGTTGTAGCTACTTGTGGTTCGCTCCACGATCTCAGCTGCGATGTTAGCCATTTCTCGACTCTGTTCGACCTCAATTTGGAGGTCAACTAAGTTCTGCATCTCCGCCTTTGAGATTTGGAGCGGGTCGTCATCCGCATCCGACATCACCTGTAACTGCTGAATCGCGATGACGTTGTTATTAGCGGCCGTTCTCAAATACACTAGCCGCTTATCCAACTCTGATAGCTGCGCAATTTGACGATTGCTGGGTCGCTTACCATAGTGTTCCAAGCTTTCACGAATCTTGCTCATATCGTCAATTCGATCTAAATAGTCTTCATTGAGTTGAAACAGCAACCGAAAAACCAACAAAAAGAGACTATCTTCAATTTGTCGTTCCTGAAGTTCGGTTACGATTTGCTTCAAAACACCCGTCACATACCGGTTCTTGCGATGCGTCACCGTGATCAGCGTCTTGCCCCGAAAAATAAAACAGAGTGGCACCGTATCATAGTAATTCGTTTGCCCCGCCGCCCGTTCCTCACGGTTGATCGACCGGTAAATCAATAGGCCGCACTGTTGCTGAGCGTCATAGTCAAATCGGGCCCGTTCCCGGGAATCTTTCATGTACGAGAGGTATTTAGCAGAAATCTGGTGGTCTTCTCGTAACTTTTGTAAGTCCGCATCCGTTGGTTCATCAATCGACAGCCAGGTTAAGTCTTGCCAGAGCTGGTGCGTTGTCATCATTCAAATCAGTCCTTTTTAATCGTCATATTATTGAAAAATGTCCGTTTCAATTCTCAAATTCATGTAAGCTCAGTCAATTTTTCAGTTCTTACCGTCAACTTATCTAAGGTCATTGTACGGCCTGCTTGTTTTCAGACGACTGTACCGAAACCACTCGTTTTCATTGCCGACAGTAACTTGCGCTCCCACCGTTTTTCGTGTAGCATGTTCTCATACGATATTAATAAATAATGATGGGGGTAGTGTCACTATTTATCGTTATCATAACATATAATTTTGTGGACCTCATCCATCGATGGGCTACATAACTTACGTCAGTTTTGAACTTATTTGGTCATGAAAGGGATTAGACTTATGAAACGAAAACTAAGCGCCCGCCAGATGCAAATGATTGCATTAGGGGGAACGATTGGGGTCGGCCTGTTTATGGGCTCGACGTCAACCATTAAGTGGACGGGCCCCTCTGTGCTGATTGCCTACGCAATCGCGGGGATCTTTTTATATTTAATTATGCGTGCTTTGGGTGAAATGCTTTACGTTGACCCAGACACCGGCTCATTTTCCAAGTTTGCGACGAATATATTCACCCGTTGGCGGGCTACCTCACCGCCTGGAGTAATATCTTCCAGTTCGTGGTCGTGGGCATGAGTGAAATGATTGCGATTGGGGGGTACTTCGAGTTCTGGTGGCCAGGATTACCAGCCTGGATTCCCGGAATCGTTGCCATCACCTTCCTGTGTTTAGCCAACCTGATTTCCGTTAAGATGTTTGGGGAACTGGAATTCTGGTTTGCCTTGATCAAGGTGGTCACGATTATTTTAATGATCGTTGTTGGCCTTGGCCTGATCGTCTTCGGGATCGGTAACGGCTTCCACCCAATCGGTATTTCCAACATGTGGACCCACGGCTTCTTTACCGGTGGTTTCAAGGGCTTTATCTTCGCCCTTTCAATCGTGTTGGCTTCCTACCAAGGGATCGAACTGATTGGGGTCACTGCTGGTGAAGCAGAAAACCCTCAAGATACGTTGGTCAAAGCGATTCGCTCAACGGTCTTCCGAATCTTGATTTTCTACATCGGCGCCATCTTCGTAATTTTAAGTATCTACCATGGAACCAACTCAACAACGTTGGCTCACCATTCGTGGAAACCTTCGCTAAGATTGGGATCACTGCCGCAGCTTCAATCATTAACTTCGTGGTGATCACTGCTGCCCTTTCCGGTTCGAACTCCGGGATCTACAGTGCTAGCCGGATGTCATTTACGTTAGCTAACAACGGTCAATTACCAAAGCGGTTCTTAAAGCTGAACCGTCATGGTGTTCCTTTCTACTCGGTTATCGCCATTTCCTTCGGGATCTTCTTGGGCGTGGTCCTCGACTTCGTTCTGCCATACGTGTACAAGGGTGCCGACAATATTTTCGTCATGGTTTACAGTTCAAGTGTCCTTCCCGGTATGGTGCCATGGTTCGTGATTTTGATCAGTCAAATCGAGTTCCGTAAGCAACACAAAGCCAAGATGGACCAGCATCCGTTCAAGATGCCATTTTCACCATACTCAAACTACCTCACGTTGGCCTTCTTATTGCTAACGTTGATCTTCATGTTCTTCAACCCAGAAACCAGAATTTCAATTATCGTCGGGGTCGTCTTCTTAGCCCTGATGACGGTGTTGTACTTCGTTAAGTTTCATGGGAAGGTGAAGGTGGACTAGAGAGCGAAGCAAAGCGCTTAAAGACTGGAGCATAAGGCCCCGCCAACATAAACCCCGGTTTTTGGGGTTTGTGTTGGCGGGGCCTTATGTGCAAGTCTTTGCTTTGCGGAGCTCATTTCGGCGCAGAAGCCTAAAAACAGTTACGTCCGCAAGCTTCACACTGGTACCGATAATTGCCAACTAAAAGCCAAAGTGGCGCTGAAAGCAATGCACGTCGCCAATTCCACTCAATATCCTTAAAACAGTATTTTGCTTGTACAGTACAGAATAGGTATATCACCACACAGTTTCAGTCAAAAAAAGCACCCAAACCAGCTCATTGGTTCAGGTGCTTTTTTTAATGCTGTTCCCCAATCAACAACGTTAATCCCCTTAAATCGACCGTTAGCTAAATAAATGTGGCTTCCCGTAGTAGTAACCCTGACGTAGTGGAATCTCCAATTCATCCAGTAACGCATCATCTTCAGCTGTTTCGGTGCCTTCAACAATTAGCCGCAATTGGTGTTTCGCCGCAACGTCTCGCCAATAACGCAGTTGCTCAGGAATCTCGGTCGTCCGCTCAGACTGCCGAAAATTCTGCATGGCAACTTTAATTTCACTCGCATCGGGCAATAGCGCTTCTATACTCTCATACACATTGCGACCAGTCCCAACATCATCCAGGCTCAACTGAATGCCGTGTTGTTCGTATTCGGCCGCCGACTGCTTTAATTGCGCAATCGTTACGTCCTGATCACTTTCTTCCTCGGTCACTTCAACGACTAACGTGACCGGGTAAATTGCGTGTTGGGCATCAATCAGTGCCGCTGCCATATCACGATTTACAAATTGCGTTCGGTTCAAATTAAACGAAACCGAACCCACTTTTAAGGCTAATCGATTAGCAACCTGCTTTAACAGGTCAACTTGAATATCCAACGGAATTGACGCAAAATTTTGGGGAAGGATCCAGCGGTCATCAGCCGATTTACGAATTAGCATCTCATAACCGATCAACGAATTCGTAAATTTATTCAGCTGTGGTTGAATAAAATATCGGTACATTGGCACGCTCCCCCGAATTTTATTTAAAATAACAGGTTAATTATATCATTATTGATGTAGAATATAGGTATAATTATTTGACAATCATAAGCAACTAAGAATCATTCTAAAAAGCTTTAAGTTAGGAGAGGCCAACACCATGAAAATTATCGTTATTGGCTGCACCCACGCTGGGACAATTGCAGCTACTGAGATTTTAAAAAATCACCCAGACGCCGACGTGACAATCTACGAACGGCATAATAACTTTTCGTTTCTTTCCTGTGGGATCGCACTTTACCTTGATGGGCAAGTTAAGCGTTTAGAGGACATGTTTTACTCGTCGCCAGATGAACTGCGCGAATTGGGCGCAACCGTACACGATAACCACGATGTGTTAAAGGTTAACGCCAAGGAACACACCGTTCAAGTTGCCGATATGAAATCAGGTGAAGTCTTCACTGATACCTACGACAAGTTGATCATGACCACTGGCTCTTCAGTTGTCGTTCCCCCACTATTCGGGATCGATAATTCACGGGTTCTGCTGTGCAAGAACTATCAGCAAGCCCAAGCAATTTATAACGCCGCTCAAAAATACCACCATATCGCCATCATTGGGGCCGGTTACTCCGGCACGGAATTTGCAGAAAGCCTGTCTAAAACGGGCCATGACGTGCAAATGTTCCAATCACGTGGGCAAATTTTGAACAACTACGTGGGCAAGCGGATGTCATCTTGGGCCGTTGATTTACTGCGTGACCACGATATTACGGTTCACCTTGAGCACCGGGTAACTGCCTTTACGGGTAACGATGACGGCACTTTGACGATTGAAACCAACCAAGGGGATTTCCAAACCGACGTTGCCATCGTCAGCACCGGCTTCGTTCCAAACACCTCGCTGTTACGGGGCCAAGTTGACATCGAAAAACACGGGTCACTGTTGACTAACAAATACATGCAGACTTCTGACCCTGACATTTACGCTGCTGGTGACTGTGCCATGGTTCGCTTTAACCCAACGGGCGAAGCAGCTTACACCCCACTTGCAACGAACGCCATTCGTCAGGCGATGTTAGTTGCCCACAACGTCTTTGGCAACACGTACCCCTACATGGGGACCCAAGCAACCTCAGCCCTTAAACTATTCGGGACCGCCCTTGCAACGACGGGGTTAACGTTAGAACACGCCCAAGCCTATGGGTTAAACGCTCAAGAAGTCGTTTATGATGGCACCTGGCACCGGAATACTTGCCACATACGGATCCACTGACGATTATCTTGATTTATAACCGAGATAACCGGAAGATTCTGGGCGCACAACTCCGGAGTGATCACGATATTACCCATCAGCGAATACCATTTCGCTAGCCATCCAAAATAACAACACCATCGATGATCTCTCACTGGTGGACATGTTGTTTAACTCGAACTTTGATTCGCCGTTCAACTACCTCAACATGGTTGCCCAATTAGCCGTGGAACAAGAACGGGAAGCCGGGTTCGATGAAGCGCGCTTCACTGCCCCAGGTTATTCAAAATTGGATGATGAAAACTAATCCTGCTTTACTAAACGGAACTGAATGACTCAGTTTCGTTTTTTATTGCCTAAAATCCCGATATCGAACTATTTTTCCCCGCTCTGACCCACATCAAATTCCATCTCCCGAACGCCTTCATTCATCAAATCATATGGATTGGCCATCGTCTCCGGGTTCCAACTTGCGACACCTGAGACGAGTGCGGTATCCAATGACTTCAACTCCGCTTCAGCTAGCAATTGCGTTGCGAAAGTCCGCTTGATTCGAGCGATGGCAACCGCCGCAGTTTCAGCATCCGCATACAGAATCGTGCCCCATGTTGGCAACTGATTGTCCAAATAATAGGTCACATCATTATCCCGCGTTGCAGTCGTTAACGTGTTGGACGTCATCGTCAACAGCGTTTGTAATTGCTGTTCACTGATCAGTTGCTGCAACTCATGGTAATAGCGAATTCGAAAAACGACCATGGTGACCGGCAACTGAAACCGCCGGTGATTTTCGATAAATACCCGGGCGTCCGCTACATAAGCCACCGTTGTTCGCAAATTAGTTTGTAAATCAAAGGCACCCCGTTCTGCCAACTGCGTCCTTAACAAGTCGTTATTCGCTTGTAATTGCTGTTGCTGGCTCATCATCATAGCGAGCGTCCCGGATAACAGGCCGGGAATAACTAACCAGAAGCTGAGCGTCAATGGTAATTGCCCGGCATGGTGCCAATTTACGGCTACCATCAACGCCGTCTGCCCCAAAACGAATAGTAAGTTTCCCAGTAACCCTGGAACGATGCCGAAGAAATAGGTCACCAACATCACGACTAACGTGATGCCCATATAACAGGCGTTTAGCCAGAGTTGATGCGTAATGCCAGCTAGTACGACGGTTAAGCTGATCACCGTTAAAAACAGCAATAAACCGACATCCGCTAGTAAACTTGCCCGACTATCATCAGCGTGCATCGTGCTTCGCCTCCCGTTTCAAAAAGCCGTTTTTTCGTAAAATCAAGATGACGGCACCGCCTAAAATCACGAAACACCCCAAGCCAGCTGCTAAAAAGAGCAGTAGTTGCGAGTGCGTTTGAATAAGCCGAGGCACCGGCATCGTTTGACGCAACGCCTTATTCTTCTTAAATCGGTAACTAAAATGATGGTTATCACGATCTACTAAAATGGCATCCGCATCCCGGTACTGTTGGACGTTGCGTTGTAAGTTGATCTGCGTTGAGGCCCGATAAACGTCCGTTGCTTCGAGGCCGTTACCACTAACAACGCTCGTTGCGCGTTATAGGGTGAGCGAATTAGTTGGGCCGTTCCCACATTTTGAGCATAACGACTTTCTAGACTTAACTTCGTTCGAACGAAAACCCGTAAACTGGCGGTTAAATTGAAAGTATAACTGTGAATTCAACTGCTTGATCAAGTTATTTTGAGCTGGCGTCCCAAACGCGATCACGCTACTCGTTTTTAACACTGCCCGGCTTGGTTGATGCCGGTAAACCTGAATGGTACCGGTGTTTTGCTGAACGAAATTTCCCATCAGATTAAACAGGTTCGTCAACGTTGCAAAGTCCGCCGGGGCCATTGTCTGTGGTGCCACTACAACCACGTGGTTAAAGGTTCGATTCTTAATGAACGTACTGGGATAGTTATCAAACAACAAATCTCGGTTGGGTTGCGATTTAATAAACGCTTGTGAGCCACTTAGAACCGTTGCCCACGGTGTTTGACTGACTGCCCGATCGTTATCCTGACCAGGCAACATGAGATCAAAGCCCACTTGGATCGTAAACGCATTGCTCAGCGACTTATTAGGTGGCAATTTAACGGTAAGTTCATCGTTGTCCGCTCGTGCAACCGATAACCGCCGACTACCGATTGGCTGCCCATTGACCTTGATGGTAACTAATGATTGTTTAAAATTCAGATTTTTCGAGTAACGAAATTTTAAATGAATCGTCGATCCGTTGGCGTTCGTTCGATCGGTCGGTAAACTAACAAAGTAGGCCTTTTCCTGATGATCCGTTCCCGTTAATTGGTCATCCGTCGGCGTTAGTTGATAACTGCCATCATACTGAAGCGTCGACGTATACGTCGGTGTGCCACCGGTAACTCGTTTAGCGGCTTGACTGGTTTCACGCATCAGTTCTTGATTGGCCACAAACTTGGCCGCTTTGATTAGCAGCTGATCCGTTTTGGCAGTCACAACTAACAGTTGGTGACCTTCAAGTTTCAGTGTTTGGATCAGTGCCCCACCCTGCATCTTTTTCACGTCTATCCGTTCTCGAACCACCTTAGGTAGCCGATGATAGCGCGCAATCAACATCTGATAATGCGCCCGTTTTACCTTTGAATCGGTTAGTTGAACAACGGGCAACTGCTCATCTTCAGTCGTGATTAATCGCGATTGCCCCGCTAAAGCGTACAGGCTAGCGGTTAGCTCGGCCTGACTTGGTTGGTCAGGGATCGCCATCACCGCTTGTTGGTCAACAATCGTATCAGTCCCAGTAAAGTGTTCATAAAAAGAATTAATTTTTGATTCAGCCGGCGCAATATCGTACTCAAAGTTCACGTTACTCCGTTGGTCGATCGTCAACCAGTTAGCTGGTGTTGGCGCAACAGTCACTCGTTGTTTATCTACCTGATTCAGTAATTGCCCTCGAACTTGAAGGTTGTTCGTTCCCGCAATCAATCGCGTTGGAATGTTGAGTTGCTTAGTCTGAAGACCAGTCGTTGCTTGTGGTCGAAACGAAGCAACTGCCACACCGTTTAACGTTACGGTGACGTCCGACGTCTGGCGATCGCTTAATTGCGATAATTGAAAATTAAGGTTAAGGGTCGCCGTTTTTAAGCGCCAGTACCCCATTTTGACAAAATACATATTGGCCTGCACTGATTTCCCCATTAACGTTGTCGTTTGATTTTGGAACGGTTGCGTATAACTTTGGCTCGCGCCACCATCGTGAAACTCATCAAACCAGTGATAACAACGGCCACCAGCCCCAGTATTTTAATAACGCTTTGTTTTATACCACTTTGCTTGTTGGTGAAAAATGTGTTCACGAACATACGCCCCCATTCCGTAAGCTGCAACTGCTAACCACATCTGACTGTAAACAACGTACATTAAGCCGATCAATCCCAAATTAACCCACGTCATCTCGCCCTTTTCCGTTGTAATCGTTAGAAACGTACTCATCATAAAGAGCGCAATCGCAAACACCCAAAGTCCGTTACCGATTCCGGGAAGGGTCGAATGGACCACGCCCGCTACACTAAGCACAAACACCGCATCGGAGAAGAGAAGCGCCGTCATCAATAGGAAGTAAATCGCAAAAAAGTAAAGCAAATCAAACCGGATCCGGCGTCCCTGAGGCCTTAATAGTAACGGTAAGTTCTTCAAAACGACGTAGATGTTGCCCTTCACCCACCTCGTCCGCTGCCGAAACCAAACGTCCAACGTCTGTGGCTCCTGTTCCCACGTCACGGCTTGTGGTTGAAACTGAATGCGATAGCCCAATTGATAGAGTCGAAAACTAATCTCAGTATCTTCGGCCAACGCCTGAACGTCCCAACCGCCAACCGCTGTCAGCACTGACCGGCGAATGACATAATTGGTACCAGGAATCGTACAAAGTTTAAATAACTGTTGGCGGCCGGCCTGCGCCATCCACTGAAAGGCCAAGGTTTCAATGTTAATGAAGCGGGTCAAAATGGTCGCTAATTTATTACGCGTTCGAAACTTACCGATCACTGCCCCGACCTGTTCATCTCGCATCAACGTTGCCACTAACGCCCGCAACGCACCCGACTCCGGGGTATTATCGGCATCATAGATTGAAATGAGACTCCCGTGAGCACGTTTTAACCCAATATTTAACGCGTTCGACTTACCACGCCCCCCCGTCTTTGCATCTGTATTGATCACCGTTAATGCTCGCCCTGAGTACTGCGCCTGTAATTGGGCCAACACCGCTGCAGAATCATCACTGGAATTATCGTTGATGACGATCAACTCATAACGATTGATCGGATAATCAAATGCCATTAACGCCTGAACGGTCTTGGTCAGCACCCGACCTTCGTTATGGGCTGGCACTAAAATCGACACCATCGGCGGCTGCTTTGGTAAGCGCGCTTCTGGCGTCCGGTGCCATTTCAAATAAAAGCCGTAACCTGCAATGGTGAGGATCAAGTTCACAATTAAAATCAACCAAATTGCCAACACGGCAATGAATAAAACTGTATCAACTGCTGACATTAGCGTGACGTACTCCTTTAATCAGATTTAATAAACATTCGGCGGTAAACCCGATAACCCAAGACCCCGAAGACGAGTAAAACCGCCCCAATCACCATAAACAGCACCAGTAAAACGTGGGACTGCGCTTGAAAATACCGGTCGATCCATCTTACTTGCCGCTTAGGTTGCCGTTGACGCCACCAACCGGGGCCGACATCCAAATCAGCAACGACTCGGCCATTTAACTGATACGTGCCAGCTTGATATTGCACATCCGCTGTCCCCGCCTTAATTCGGGTCGTGAGCGCTCCTAGTGCCGGATTAAACCACGTTAACTGCAATCGTCGCAGTTGCCGGCGAAGCGCCTGACGATCAGTTGCTCGTTGCGGTAACGGCACCGTCAACGCCGTTGGCATCTGAAACTGAATCGCTTCTGCATGCGTCACCGCTGATAGTTGATTCAGTGGAACTCCGAAAAAACTGTGGGCATAGGTTCGGGCTCGTTGGTTGTGATCCGTCAGTTTAGCGGCGGTCGCGTCGGTAACAGTAAATTAGTTGAGGCCAATGACAGCCCCGCCGTTTGCGTTCGAAGCGTTTGGTTCCATCGCCCTGGTGAACTTAAGCCTACTGGAAATACATTGTGCTGGCTAAGCGCCGTAACCTCTGTCCGTAATACTCGCTGGAGCGTCCGGCCACGTAAGCGTTGAATCCCCGTTTCAATCGGCGTCCTTAAAAAAATGATGCCATTACGCTTCTCCGCTGCCCGAAGTACTGCACTAAACCGTTCAAAGGCCGGAAGCTTCGTATTAACGTCAACGCTCGTCGTACTAATTGCGAATGGAATCCCTTCGTGATAAAGCAACCGAATGACTCGAAGCAACGCGTTCATATCCGAATACGGCGTCACACCAGTAATTGTCAAAAGTGGCGGCTGCGGTTGACCGGTATGAAACAGTGTCCTAATCGTCTTGGCGACCATAATCAACGCTAGTCCCTGTGGTTCAAAATATGGCAGATATCCCCGTTGATGGTTAACTAATCCAAACGGGTAGTGCCGTTCTTGAGCGGTTTGGGTGACCAACCACCCTGAGTTTGACTAGTCGTTGCTAAGCGCGTCAGCCCCGTCATCGCAACTTGATATGGCAGTAACTGTTGCTGCTCGCCCTCTCGTAGGTTGAATTGTTGATGGTGCAACGCCACTCGTTTTGCCCCTAGCCGTTTGGCCTCCCAGGCTGTTAAATTAGTACCAATGTGCAGATCAGGACCGTTAAATTTTTGGCGATCTCGCTCAAACGTAGCGTTCCCCAAGCGCGATTGCGGCCAATTGATCATTGTGATCACACCTGAATATCGCCGTGGCGTTAATTGGTGCGCACGATACGCGGTTAACCGAACTGTTTCTACCGGTAGGGCCATACTAGTCAATAAGCGTTGCAGGGCGTCCAGTTGCGCGGGAGCGGTCGTCGCGGCATTTTGAGAATCAACTACTAATAAAACGGGTTTGGTTGCTGCTTCAGTCCTTGTCGATTGTGACAACAGTCCCCATCCCAATCCGAATACCACGCCAATCATCGCCCACCACCGTTGCCATTTTCTCGTAATCACTCATCCTCCGTCCCGCGCAGTATGCGCCGGTGGCAGCAATCAGCTACCACCAAGATCAAACTTAAATTTAGGCAGGCTACGACCGGAACTAAGTGCACTGCCAGATTAGCTAAGCCATAGTTCACGATTGTTACGATTGGAATCAATATAATCGTCGTTAACAACCCAAACATCATCATGAAGCGACTAAACCCCGCCCACTGATGACGTCGGAGACCAGTCACTAAGCCCACCGCGTAACCGCTAAGGATCACCAAAGCTAATAGCACGTTGAAGCCATACGTTTTCGGATAAAACGTTGCCATCAACTGGCTATAACCGACAAAGCTAATCACTGATCCTTGCGTTGTGAGTGGGATTACCAGTGTGTTTTTAGCCATCACATTTAACAACCGTGAAAATTGCGTGCCACTATTTACATACGACGTCACCACCCAAGAGAGGTTGTAGCGCTGAAGCAAGTGACGTTGGGTATACGCCCCGTTCGGTTTAAGGGCCGCATATGCAGTTGGATAATAGGCGTTCCCCCGCATTAACGTAAACTGAGGGTTGATCTGTTTAGCGGCCGGATACCGCTCCGGATGCTGATTTTCAACTAACGCACCTTGAGTAAAGGCCTGATACTTATTCATCATCTGCGCATCCTTCGGTAAGTTAGTCGCCGTTATCACGCTGAATATCAAAATTAAACCGATGCCTGCAATGAGGTAGGGGCGTCTTTTTTCTAGCATCGGTCCACACCAGAGACTCAGCGTTATAAAGATGACCCCAACACACCAGAAGTTGCCATCCTCATTAACCATTAGTAGTAGGATCACCGCCATAAAATAACTAAATACCAGCCATAGTTTGGCAGTTTTATATCTAATAAGTAATAACGCCAGTGCCACCACGTAAACAATCAGAATCAAAGTCGCCGCCTGCGGATACAAGGAATTAAAATAACGAACGATGCCCGCATCCGCCAAAACAACGACCACCAGTCCCGCTAAAAAGTAGTTCTTAACGGTTCGTTTGGGCGTCGTAATTGCCCACGTCAACAAACCAATACCACCCAGATAGATCAGCCCGTATACAAAGCCAAGGTAACGAATATCAAAAAAATGGGAATGACCAGTTAACCGACTCAGTAACATAGCGATTTGAATCAATAACGACTGGGTCGTCCCGTGAACCAAAAATGCCGGATTGTAGTACTGCATCACACCAAAGTGCCAGCTAAACCGAGTTGCGTGCGACAATTGATAAAGCCCATTTGATCGTAAAACACCAGCAAAATCACCATTATCAACGTATCCCGGTGCAAATAAAATCTGACAGCCAATAATACCGGCACTCAGTACCACCGCAACCCATACCGGTGACGGCCTCAGTCGATTTAATTGCCACTTCACTTCGTTCACCTCATTCGTACATGCGCACCTGCTGTCTATACCGATTTGATTGTACCCAATTTAGTTTCTAACTGCCATAAAAATCTGTTACGATTATGGTGAGAAAAACTGTTTGATTACTAAGCAAACAATGGCGTTTTTTATAGCCGCCCTCACATAGTTTGACACTATCTTTAGAAAGTAGGTTCGTTCAATGTCGTCACTCACCCCAGAACTCGCAGCATTTTACAATACCACCAAATTAACCATGCTCGATCACGCACTCACGGCCACTGAGCAAGAAACGTTTGCCAAACAAGCTGCTCAATTAAATCAGCACTTTGAAAATCCACTTGCGGCAAAATTAGCAACTGCTTATCACCAACTCATCACCGCCAATCTCTCATCTGCGGATCACCAAACGTTTTACCTTTTAGCTTGTCACCTTGATCACACGACCTCATTACATCCTATCTCGCCGCAACAGGTGCAAGACTGGCGTCGCGACCAAAGTGCCGAACTCGGATTGATCACCGAAAACGCGTTTTTGCTCGACCAACTTAGTGTCGATGAAACGGCAATTTTAGCGTTATTGTAACAATTCTGTCACCTTAATTTTCAATTTGAACCGCCCTTATTCAGGAATTGGAGCTGTGTCTCCTCCGCGATGAGGGCGGTTTTTTCGCTTATCTTTGTTTAATTCCCGTTTTATATGTCGAGTTAATTCTCATTTTCTAACTTCGCTTTCATTTCGTTGTAATGTTTTAGTCATGTTTCGCTTACATATTTCATAACATCACACGAATATGACAATATTACAGTTAGATGTACGAGTCCTAAATTAATGTAGCGGTTTTGTTACTGAAATCCGCTTTTTGCATGTTATAGTAGTGAGCGTGGTCAGAAATATTAATACTTTTCTTATCATACTATTAAATAAAATCCTATATTACTCGGATATCTTGAAAGGTTGGAAACATACTCGATGTTACAAAAAACGTTCGTTACTCGTAGTTTAATCCTGTTCGGCACCCTGATTGGTTTGGGCTTTGCCACCACTTCAGCTTCCGCCGCTACCACCTATACCGTTAAGTCTGGCGACAGTCTCTGGGCTATCGCAGACCAATTCAACACCACGACTCAAGCAATCGTGAACGCTAACCACCTCTCTGGCACTAGCGCAACGATCCATCCAAATGAACGCCTCATCGTTAAGAAGGCCGCTAAATCAACGGCATCGACTCAAATCAAGGATCTCCCTGAAACGAGTACGACAACTAAAACCAGCACTGACACGAACAGCACCACAACGTCAGGCTGGCAAACCATGGTCGCAACGGCTTACGATCCTCAAGTCGCCGCTGGTGGCCAAGGCACTTCAATCCCAACCGGGACTGGCGTTGCCGCTGCTTTAGACCGTTTCCCTAAGGGGACTGAACTTGAAATCAAGTTCCAAGACGGTCATACAGAACAACGAGTGGTTAACGATACTGGAACTTTTGCTTACAGCAACCCTAACCAACTCGATATCTCAATGACCAACGCTGAAGCCATGCAATTTGGTCGCCAATCGATCCAAGTTCGGGTTATTGGGTAATTCAACAATCATTAAAAAACGACTTTTAGAAGGTTCAGCCCTCCTGAAAGTCGTTTTTTCGTGCCCTCACCCGCACCACCAGCCAAGTGCCCAACCCGATCACTACTGGATAGGTATGGTACAATGAGACCAATTATAGCGTTACGAGGAGGATCCACACTTATGGGAAAATACATTGTCCATTCAACACTACGCCCCATCGGTACTCAGGTCATGAACCGAACCGGTGGTCACACATTTCTAGCAGATGAACCCGTTGTCGCCAAAGGGACTGACGCTGCGCCAAACCCAGTTCAATATTTGCTGGCCGCCGTTGGGAGCTGTATGAGCGTTACTGCTCGTGACATCGAAAATGACGATCAACACCTGACTGTCAAAAAGTTTCAAGTTGACGTCTCGGGCGAAACCACAACGTATCAGGATGGTAGCTCACGCGTCACCCACATTACCATCAAGATTACGGCTGAAACCAACCTCACCCCATCTGATCACCAGTTCTTCTTGAATGAAGTGGTGAGAAAGTGTACGGTGCATGAATCGTTGGTTGGGTCGATTCCGATGGATATTGAGTTTGTGTAGCGCAGAGCGTGGAACGAAGCGGTTAAAGCGCGAAATGTAAGGTAGAACCCGCAGAAAGGCCCGATTTTTGGGCCTTTTTGCGGGTTTTACCTTACATGCAGCGCTTTGCTTCGTGGAACGCGTTTCGGCGCGGTGGCCAAAACGTACCGGCATTCAAGCCACCACTCGCTTAAAGCAACCCCAACCAGCACAGTCACAAATGGCGCCGAAAATTGTTGCCGGAGAGCGCTGTTGCCAAATACGCTGTTGATTTCTAGGTGGTTTGTTTTCGTGCTTTGAGGCTGGTTTCTGCAATGTTGCGACGTCGACAAGGATCGAAATAACTTCTTAACTTGTACATTCCGAAACGCTCATCTATCAGCTCGCTACTGTTATCTAGCCTAAACGCGCAAAAAAATGCAGACCCCAGCCATATAAGACAAAGAACCCTAGATTCCAGGCCCAGGAATCTAGGGGTTCTTTGTCTTATATTCTGGGGTCTAAACGCATTTTTTTACGCTCTGCTCCTACAACGCCTCCGCCAACGTCTCCAACACCCCATCATGATTATTATCAACCGTCGTAACATGACCAGCCGCCTGCTGGATGTTTGCTGCGGCGTTTTTCATGGCGTAGCTGTGTGGGGTCAGCGTCAACATGCTCAAGTCATTGCCGTTGTCGCCGAAGGTCATCACTTCGTCATCCGCAATCTGGTAGGCCTCCTGCAACGCCCGGATACCGGAGCGCTTGTTAGCCTTGCTGGAACCAATCAATTCCGTGTTAAAGCCTGAGGTTTCTGTTGATAACGCTTCAGGTAATGCACGGCTTAACGCTGACGAGGCTGCTTGGAAATCAACGTGGTCCGCAAAGTTGATCGCGATTTTCGTAAATTGATCGGTCACTGAATGGCCCACCAACTTGGCGAGACTCGGTACCGACACAACGGGCCGGTAGTAGTATTTGACCACCTTTAACGCTTCTGGTGAAATATCAGTGCCCACGTAGGTACCGTTTAACCCGGCGACCACTTCTTGATTAATGTCGTTGCCGCCAAACCGTTGGTGCAACAGATTTAACACGCTGTGAACTTGGTCATCCGAAATTGGGGTGATCTGCTTCAGCTCGCTACCACTGTGCACGATGGCGCCATTTTGAGAGATAAAGTCTATCTCATCCGCCACTTCAGCAAACTTATACCGCAACCGCTGGTACTGAGAGCCACTGGCTGCGACGAACCGGATGTGCTTTTCCTGCATCACCCGGAAAAGCCGCAGAAAGCGGTCCTTATCGTACGTCCGGTCATCCCGCAAAAACGTCCCGTCATATCCACTGCAACTAGTTTAATCATGTCAGTCCCTCACTTCTTTAGTCTGCTATCTATCTTACCGGAAATTTAGCGGAATCTCAAAGCCGAAATAAAGACGATTCCCGCCTCCGTGTCCAGTTTAACTGACACTTACCGGGAATCGTCTCGATTTAATCTTCTATAGTATAGTTAGGCTTCTGGCCAAACCGTTTCGGCAATCTCCTTCACCAAGGTTAACTTAGCCCATTGTTGGTCTTCCGTTAACTGGTTACCTTCTTCGGTTGACGCAAACCCACACTGCGTTGATAGTGCCAAGTTTTCAAGTGGCACAACTTTAGCGGCGTCTTGGATGCGTGCAATCACGGCGTCCTTATCCTCTAATTCTGGGAATTTTGAAGTAATCAAGCCCAGTACCAACCGCTTCTTTGGCGCGTTGTTCCAGATCCGTGCTAGTGGCGCAAAGCTCCCGGCCCGTTCGTTATCGTATTCCAAGAAGAGGCCATCGTAGTTCAATTGACCCAAATAATCAGCCACGTCATCGTAACTACCAGAGAACAGGTAGGTTGACTTAAAGTTCCCACGACAGATATGGGTTGCGACAGTTAAGTCTTCAGGTAAATCCTTCAAGAAGGCGTTGATGACCCGAACGCCATCTTCAGCTAACTTCACGTATTTAGCATGTTCGTCCACTTGGTCTTTGGTTTCGTTTAACTTGCTAATCAAGAAGGCCCAAGTCGTGTCATCGATTTGAAGGTAACGACAGCCGAGGTCGTAGAAGTGCAAGGCCGTATCGTGGTAAGCTTGCGCAACGTCTGCCAAGTAAGCGTCCCAAGTTTCGTAAAATTCGTTCCAGCGGTCACTCCGGTTGTCACGGAATAACATCGTTGGTGATGGAATGGTTTGCTTGACGCGCACGTCAGCTGGCGTGATTGCTTGGAGGTACTTGAAGCTGTCGTAGAATGGGTGATCCGGGTTAGCGGCAACTTTGCCAGTAATTTCAACGTTATCGGTCCGCGTTGTGTCACCCTTGAACTTGTAGCTCTTGTGGTAGTCGTACTTATCGACCCGGTCAAGTTCCATAAGAAGTCTAAGTGCCACCAACTCCGGTTAAATTCACCATCAGTCACGTCCTTAAAACCTAACGCAACTTGTTTTTCAACGATCCGCTTTGTTTCTTTACGTTGAATCTCAGTGAGTTCAGCGGCAGTGATTTTGCCGGCTGCTAAATCCTTGTGGGCTTGTTTTAAATCTGCTGGTCGTAATAAGCTACCAACGACATCGTAACGGTTTGGGTATTGGATTAAAGTAGTTTCAGTCATGTTAAATTGCCTCCTGGAAGTTAACGTCAAAGATTGCTAAGAATAAAAAAAGCCGCCCCCTGTCTCTACGACAAGGGGCGACAATGCGCGGTACCACCCTTACTGTGTGCGATCACTCGCACCTCATCGAGACGCAAGTGCGTCCCGAACACGTAACGGTTGCCACCGAATGACCAGCCCAGCGGACCAATCACCAACTACTCAGAGTTCATCTTTGTCAGCGTAACGACGACTCCTTCCCACCAACCGGAGTTCTCTGTAGACGCGCAACTGACGCTCTTCTCTTCAAAGTTTTTAATTTGACGAATTAAAATTTAATGACAAATATAGTCTGATTATGAGCAGTTGTCAAATTTAATTTTCAGTTTTGTTAAAAATACTCACCTGACGTCGCTACCCTAACTCACGACTAGCAACGCTTCCCTCGATTTCAAAGATTCATCAAATACCAAACGTTACATGCCCCGTGTTCTGATTGCGGTAACGGTTGGTCGAGCTGTTCAAAGCCCACTTTCAGGTACAACTGATTGGCCGCCAACATCGTATCAAAGGTCTCCAGATAGAGCTTTTGATAATGCTGTTTGGCAAATTCAAAGCACGGTGGTAAGAGTTGCGTTGCCGTACCGTGGTGTCGGTATTCAGGATCAACGTAGAGTTTCTGCAACTCGGCAATGCCTTCTTCTGGTGCAATGGGGCCAACGCCGCAGCCACCGACTACCCGACCGTCATCCGCTAGGGCCACGAAGTATTTGGCAGCCGGAGTTTTGGCGTACCATTCGCTTAAGTGGTCGACGAACGGATCGTAGTAGGCCGTGTGCGGGAGGTTGAGGTGAAGCTGTTCCAGACAAGTTCGCAGGATGTGCGCCATTTGGGCGTCGTCTTGTGGGGTGATTTCTCGAATTTCCATTATTTCCATCTGCTTTCGTTATCGCTTTTGAGTTATTGTACTGGTGTGGTGGGGGTTGTGCAAGGGGCTGGGGAAAAGTTAGCGTTGAACGAGATTGAGGTTAGCGGCTTTAGATTGATTGTGACCGTGCTTTTCGACAACGTTCTGATAGTGTGTTATGGATAGGTGCGTTTTAGCACCCCACTTTGTGGTACTGGCGACGTGCTTTCTGGCAGCGTTGGTTTCGGCTCTGATTTGGCTTTGATTTCTTGGCGATTAGTTACCTTGGTGAAGTTTGTCAACGATTGTATTTTCAGGCCACCACGCCGAAACGCGTGAAAAAAATCAAAGTGTTATGTATAAGGGCGCCCAAGCAATATCAGTCAAGGACCGGCTGATATTGCTTGGGCGCCCTTATACGCCACACTTTAACCGATTTTTTCACGCTCTACCACTTTTGCTCATCCAACGCCATCTGCCAAAACGCCAACTCATACGCACTACTCCGCACAAAGGACGTCTGCATCTTCGCGCGCGTGTCGTCATCCGCTTGTTCGGCCGCTTGGTTCGTCAGCGCGATCATTTGGTTGACACTATCCGTATAGGTATCGCTATCGTACGTTTCGATCCACCGTTGGTACAGCTCTTTTGGTGAGCCTTGCGCGACTAGTTGCTGGCCAATTTGGTTATAGAGCCAATAGCATGGCAACAAACCCGCAATCGCTTGGGCTGTCGTGCCCCGGTAAAGTTCCGCGTACATGTGGTTGACGTAGTTGTACGCCGTTGGCGCGATTGGGGTGTGTGCTAATTCGTCATCCGTAATGTTGAGTTGCTCAAAGAACCCCTCACGTACGGCAATTTCGCCGTCTTTTAAGCCCTGTGCACCGGCCATCAAGAAGGCCTTGGCCTTGTCATCCGTTAATTGATCGGCAATCTGTTCGTGCAACTTACCAAACTCGCTCAAATAGTACCGGTCTTGAATCAAATAGTACCGAAATACCTCACTGGGTAAGCTCCCCGCACTCAACTGGTGAATGAACGGATGGTCAAAGCTCTTCTGCCACAATGGGGCTGCCGCCGTATGGATCTGATCTGTAAAAGTTGTCAAAATAGGTCCTCCTCAAGCGCAAAAAAGCCGACCGGAGTCATCCCCAGTCGGCAGTTAGTTAGCAAGTCACATTAACTTTCCTACGCGAGGGTTAGCTCACAGGTTCAAAGGGTTCGGTTCGACACCGTCTCAGCAAATTGCGCCCCTAGTTAATTTAAATTAAGTTCTGTTGCCATTATAGCACAAGTTTCGCAGGCGTCGTCTAACGTAGCAAATACCCACCATCAACCGGCAACATCACGCCAGTCACGTAATCCGAGGCTGCGCTCGCCAAGAAGACCATCGGCCCCATCAATTGGTCTGGTGTGCCCCAATCGCCCGATGGAATGTGCCCTTGAATTTCAGGACCACGGACAGGATCATTTTGCAACGCCGTGGTCATATCCGTTTTGATATATCCCGGCGCAATCCCGTTAACTTGAATATGGTCTGGCGCTAAGGCATCCGCGTAGGCCCGCGTTAATCCTAACACGGCATGCTTACTAGCGGCATATGGGAAAATTCGCTTACCTGCTCGGTACGATTGCATCGACCCGATGTTAATGATTTTGCCGTGTTGTTGCTTGACCATCACCTTAGCGGCCGCGTGAGACAAGTAGTATAACCCGTTCAAGTTCACATCGATCACTTTTTGCCAGTCTTCATCCTTGAAATCGAGCACGTCGTTTCGAATCTGGATGCCCGCGTTATTCACCAAGATGTCCAAGTGACCAAACTGTTCCAGAACTGCAGCTATAATGTGATCAGCCGCATCCGGATCCGTAATATCTTGCTGTAAGAACCCGATCTGCTGACCATTTTGCTCAACCTTTTGTCGGGTATCATCCCAACCATTCTGGGACGCACTCACCACAAAGATATCCGCACCGTAAAGCGAGAGTGCTTCTGAATAAAATTGTCCCAGCCCACGGGCGCCACCCGTGATCAACGCCACCTTACCGTTCAGCGAAAAACTACTTCGATCAAACGTCGTCATTTGAAGTCCTCCTCATCGATTGTTTTCACCTCAAATTTTAACCCTTTCGCGAATTCAGAACCAGCAGCGGACCCAAACAAATCTCGAAGTTGCAAAATAATTCAGCTAGAACCTCGCTTTTTAGCAATCAATCGAGTATCATAAGATTAACCTTTTCAAAAAATTACATTAAATTCCCTTTAATTTTTGGAGGTTTCTTGAAACAAATTTGAAAGTGATTGGTGCATTCCTGAATTTCGCGCCACCATTCCCTTATGAAACTTGCTTTCATATTTTTTCAAGGTACTCATTTTTGCTTCTCAATTTGTTTAACTTGCTTCGCATCACGCATTGAAATGATCATTATTTCAATATTCCAATCAACGTCCTTTAATTTTCAGTTCGTTACCATCCCATGGTGCTTCTTCCCGGAAAAGCCAATGGTAACGTGCTTTCAAGCCGATTTAATTTGTTGGAATTAGCCTGAAACAATCATAAGTTTCAGCTATACCATTCCCGGACCAATGAGTTGACAGAATCGGTTTAATACCTTATATTTTCGGACATAGGAGCGTGATGACATGCAAAATAGTAACCTAGACCAAAGATCAATCAACGCCTTAAGATTCTTAAGTGTCGATATGATTGAGAAGGCTAACTCTGGCCACCCTGGTCTCCCATTAGGCGCAGCGCCAATGGCTTATACTTTATGGACTAAACATTTAAACATTAACCCAACCGACCAAAAATGGGTCAACCGCGACCGCTTTATTCTCTCTGCCGGCCACGGTTCCGCTTTGCTTTACAGCCTGTTACACCTGTCAGGTTTCCAGTTGACCATTGACGATTTGAAGCAATTCCGTCAATTAGGCAGTAAAACCCCTGGTCACCCTGAATACGGGGTGGTTGACGGCGTTGAAGCAACGACTGGTCCCCTTGGTCAAGGCTTTGGGATGCTGTCGGGATGGCAATGGCTGAAAACCATTTAGCTGCTCAATACAACCAACCTGGCTTCAACATTATGGATCACTACACCTACGCGTTAGCCGGTGATGGTGACCTGATGGAAGGCATTTCGCACGAAGCTGCTAGTCTTGCTGGGCACTTGAAGCTTGGTAAGTTGATCGTCTTATACGATGACAACAGCGTGTCGTTGGATGGCCCAACCGATATGGCCTTTACCGAAGACATCACCAAGCGGTTCGAAGCTTACGACTGGCAAGTATTGCACGTGGCTGACGGTAACGATGTGGCTGAAATCAGCGCCGCTATCGAATACGCTAAGCAACATACCGACCAACCAACCTTGATCGATATCAAGACGGTGATCGGCTACGGTGCCCCAGATGCTGGGACCAACGCCGTTCACGGGAAACCACTTGGCTCCGCTCACATGTCGTACGCCCGCGAAAACCTGCACTGGGACTACGATCCATTCGAGATTCCTTCAGACGTCCAAGACGGCTTTGACGAAAACGTTCGGGCCCGTGGCATCGCGACTGAAGAAAAGTGGAACGCCTTGTTTGAAGCTTACGCCGTTCAATTCCCTGAACTGGCTGATAAATTCTTAACCGGCTTCAAACCCGTTCACGCCGAACTCGACTTACCCGTCAGTCACGTGGGTGAATCCGAATCTGGCCGTAACACCAGCCAACGGGTCATTCAAGCCCTCTCTGAACAACTCCCTAGTTTCTGGGGCGGTTCAGCGGACTTGTTTGCCTCAAACAAGACCAACGTTAAGGCTGCTGACGCATACGAAGCCGACAACCCACTGGGTAAAAACATCTGGTTTGGGGTGCGTGAATTCGCCGAAGCCGCTGCCGTTAACGGCATGATCTTACACGGTGGCATCCATGCATTTGGTAGCACCTTCTTCGTCTTCTCCGATTACATGCGGGCAGCGATTCGGTTAGCGGCGATCCAAAAGATCCCCGCAACCTACATCTTCACTCACGACTCTGTCGCAGTTGGTGAAGATGGCCCAACCCACGAACCAATCGAACAACTGATGGGCTTCCGGGCAATGCCAAACATTAACGTGATCCGGCCAGCTGACATCAACGAAACAACGGCGGCTTGGAAGGCAGCTCTGGCTTCAGCCCATACACCAACCCTGTTAGTGCTGACTCGTCAAAACCTACCAACCTTACCAGAAACCGAAAACTTAGCTGACGAAGGCGTTTGCCGCGGCGGCTACGTCTTATCGCCAGCCCACGCTGACAAACCAGAAGGCATCTTGATTGCCACTGGTTCCGAAGTGAAGGCCGCAATGGACGCCCAAGCCAAGCTCCGTGAGGCTGGCCACGACGTTTCCGTTGTTTCCCTCCCATGTTTCGAACTCTTCGATTCACAACCAGCCGAGTACCGCGAACAGGTCTTACCTGCCAGCGTCACCAAGCGGGTCTCCATCGAAATGGGTACGACCTTTGGCTGGGAACGCTACGTTGGTTTGGATGGCAAGGCCATCGGGATCAACAACCGTTACGGCGAGTCTGGCAACCCAGACCAAATCATGAACAGTTCGGCATTACCGCCGACGCCGTTCGGGATGCTTACTTGGATTTATAAACTAAACTTGATGAGGTGAATTAACATTGGCTACTCCAACGTTCAAAACTAAGATCTACTCCGATGGTGCTGATTTAAAAGATATGCAGGCCATCAACCAAAATGCATTTGTCACCGGCTTTACCACTAACCCTAGCCTGTTAAAGAAGGCTGGCGTGACGAACTACCTCGAATTCGCTAAGAAGGCTGTCGCAACCTTCCCTGACGAATCGATCTCTTTCGAAGTTTTCAGTAACGACTTCGACACCATGGCTAAAGAAGCCAAGTTGTTGCACGACCTCGGCCCTAACGTTTACGTGAAGGTACCGATCCGCACAACTGACGGCAAATCAACTGCTGGCCTGATCAGCGATTTAACCGCCGCTGGCATCCAAGTCAACATCACGGCGATTGCCACCGTTGACCAGGTGAAGGAAAGTGTTGCTGCTATCGCCCCCGGTACCCCAAGTATCGTGTCGATCTTCGTGGGCCGGGTTGCTGATACCGGTGCTGACCCAATGTCATTCGTCCGTGAGAGCGTTAAATTAACCGCTGGTCGCGACGAAGTTGAACTCCTCTGGGCAAGTACCCGGGAAATTTACAATATCATCCAGGCCGAACAAGAGGGCGTGGACATTATCACCGTTCCACCGACCATTATCGCTAAGTTAGTCTCTAAGTTTGGTCAAACTGGCGACGAAGTCACGATGAACACTGTTAAGGGCTTTGAAGCTGATATTAAAGCCACTGGTTGAACATTTTAGACTAACTTCAACCCCTAATTAAAGCGCACCACAGATGCCTGATTCATGGCGTCTGTGGTGCGCTTTATCGTTCCCTGAGTAGTCGTCCTTAATCCGTTGCAACCATCGTTTCACTGGTCACTGCACTAAACGGATTCAACGGTCCATGTGTGGGTTCCCTATGCTGATCAAACGGAAAGTAGGTCTTCCCAATAACACTGCGCATTAATTTGGGTAGGTCCGACGCCGTTAACAACCGTGCCCGGCTCACGTAACTTCCTTTATGTTGCACGTATGCGTAGTTCATGCCCTTCTTGGGAATCATGCCAACACGAAAGGTTAACCACTGACCCTCGCCAAAAGCATTATCCGTAACAAACGCTTTAACTGGCTGTGGCGTTTTAACCCGTTCCTGTTTGTGACGACCATTTTGAAGCGTCACCGTCTCCGTTTCGATCTTAGTTGGGGTCTTTGCCGGCACAACAGCATAACCGCGCACCGTTGGCAAAAACGGGTTAAAGCGATCAATCAATTCGTTCTGAGTATACCGGCCCCAACTGAGGATCCCCAATCCAATAATGAGGATCAAAATCACGCCACCTAACCCAAATAACCACCGCCGATAGCGACGCTTTAACCGCACATCTTGACTAATATCGGCGACCACTTTAGATTGATCCGCCTTTAACAGGTCGTCTAATGATAGATTCAACACTGTGCTTAACTCAACTAAAACATCCAAGTTGGGATAGGACGTTTCCGTCTCCCATCGTGACACTGTTTGTCGCGTCACGTGTAGGCGTTCTGCTAGGTCTTGTTGTGTCAGGCTTAGTGCTTGCCGCTGCGTTTGTAGTTGTTTGCCGAAGGTTAATGTCATGGTTGTCTCCCCTGCTCTCCTGTGTGCTTTTGATGTGTTTAGCTTACCTGAGTTGGGGGTGTTGTGTCGAGCAATTAGGGTGTTGCAGGAGTGTGCAACGTAGATTTAACATCGTTAAACCGTACCCGATTTCCCGGGAAATTATCGCAACAAAAAAATAACGCCACCACTTTCAGATTGAAAGTAATGACGTCATTTTCATGACTATTTCTCGGATATTTAAAGGGAAATTAAGCCAGCGTTCGATAAAACTCGCTTATCTTCCCTCCGCCGCCAACCGGCCACTATCAAAGTTAACCGCCGACCGCAACGCATAAATGTTCTGCTCTGGCACCAACTGACTTGCCACACACCCCGGGCCGATGATCAACCCATGGCCGTTAACTTCATCAATAGCTTCATGAACGTGGTTTTCAACAGCTTCTGGACTACCGGTAACTAAGATGCTTGGCTTTTCAACTTTGCCAGCTTCATTATAGTAAGGCAATTCGTGTAAGCCACCGATCAACACTTTATCGGTTAACTTGCGGGCTTCTGCCAGCGTTGGACTCACTGACCGATCGTGCCAGTTAAGCGCTTGAACCGGGTAGTCTTCAATTAAATCAAAATAGGTGTTATCACCATGGATATGTGCCACGTTGAACCAGGTCTTATCCTTAAATGCATCTAACACTTCTAAGTCAAATGGTCGACCGAACTCTAAGTATTCCTCACGCGTAAAGAAGTTTGAAGTTGCCGTTTGGGTGGCGTAGAAGAAGCCATCAACACCGGCGTTAATGTTTTCGTTCACGAAGTTGATCGTGGTTTCAGCTAACGCTTGAAGCGCCTGCTTAACACTTTCTGGGTGTTCTTTAATGTCTAAGATCAACCGGTTACCGGCTAACTTCAGCGCCGTGGTGAGTGGGTTAAAGATGGTCTGGATAAATGGAAATTGGCCTTTTGATAATTCGCCAACATACTGAGCCAACTCAACTTGCTTACCATAGGTGCCGTAACGGCCTGGTAATGGTTCGATGCGTTCCCAGTCCTTGTAGTTTAAGATACCGGGACGATTTAAGATTGCGGGATGGTCCCGTTGGGCGAAGTAAGTTACTTCAGCCCCGTAATCTTCAACCCCGTAGAGGCCAAATGGCATTAATTTGATGAAGTCAAAATCATACTTCTTAGCGTATTCAACTTGTTTGCGTGCCAATAGTCTGGGACTTTGGTCGTATTCGGGCATGTGGACCCATAGGTTAACGGCGACCCGGTCAACGGGTTGGCCTTTCAAAGTTGCTTTGATGCGTTCAACGTGGTTCATAGAGCAGTGCCCCTTTCATATCGGCGTAAGTACGTTTCGTATTTTGAAAAAATAAAGGTGAGAATGACACACAGGATCCAGTAGACGATGGCTGCGGCCACAAATGATTCAATGTAATGAGCGTTAAGGGATGATTGCAACTTGGATTTCGCGAAGATATCAACGAAGGAAACCAAAAAAGCAAGGGAAAGTTGCCGAATCAGTAACGTGTAGTAGTTCAAAATCTTCGGAACAGCTTCGGTGAGTGCTTGGGGTAACCAAACGGCCGTAAACTGTTGCGTGTGGCTGTAACCAAGGGCTTGGGCAGCCTCTAGTTGATCAGAACCCACTGACTTAAACGACCCGCGCACGATTTCGGCCAAAAAACTGGCTGAGTAGAGCGTATAACTCACAATGATCGCGTACATTGAGCTGATGTGTTGCGTATCGATGCCCCAGTGAAACTGATCACTGAACACTTTCACAACAACTGGTAAAGCGTAGTAGGTCAGCAACAAATGAATCAGTAATGGCATCCCCCGGAAGTAGGAGGTGTACACGCGGTAAATGCCGCGAACAATGCCAAAACGTGAGTCATGTAACTGCCACAAGATCGTCCCAATGATGACGCCTAGAATTAAAATCAACACACTCAGCGCTAACGTCTGCGGAACGACCGTCCAAATCGCCCAAAAATCAGTGGCTAAAATACTCGTATTCATGACAACCGTCCCTCCCTTGTATCGCCAATTTTATAACGATCCGTTCGCCGCTCAACAGCGTGAACGATCGTCGTTAAGATAACCGTAATGACCCAGTAGATGACGCCCGCACAGAAGTAAGTCAGGACTGGCGAGGCGGTGTAATCCGTTGAAACAATCGTGTCTGCCTGTCCCATCAAATCAACCGTGCCTAACACGAATAACAGTGATGATTGATGAACGAGGTTAATGACTTCGTTACCCAGACCAGGTAGCGCAACCGACAGCATTTGCGGAATCACCACGTGAACGTTGGTTTGCCACTTGGTATATCCGGATGCGTAAGCTGCTTCGTGTTGATCAACCGAAATTGAACGGTAAGCTGGTCGTAAGATTTCGGAGAGGTAGGCGCCATAGTACACAACGAACGCAATGACACAAAAGACCATTTTATTCACTGCTGTCATATCGATGCCCGTCACCGTCAAAACCAGTAATGGCACCCCGTAGTAAACAATGAATAACTGCAACACCACGGGAACGCTTCTGACAAACGAAACGTACACGTTCAATAGATACCGCAACCACTTATGACGACTCAGTCTCCCTGCCGTCACCAACGTTGCCAACAAAAATCCTAAGATCCAGGCAACAACGATAAATGATAGCGTAACTGGAACCCCCGTTGCGAGTTGTTTAAATAAGCCAATAATGCCATTTACGCTCATGCTAGTTCCTCCTGACTACTTTTCCTTCACTTGGTATTTGAACACATCTTCACCAAAGTACTTCTTCGATAACTTGGTCAACGTGCCGTCCTTCTTCAATGCCTTCAAAGCTTTGTCAACGCGCTTAGCAAGTGCGGCGTTCTTCTTGGTGAACAGGAAGTAAGTTGGGAAGGCCCGAACTGGTTCTGAGGTGGCAACGTTGGTCAACTTCAAGCCCTTGATAATGTCGGCTTCGCCTAAGTTAGATGGATCAATCATCACGTCGTACTTACCATTGTTAACATCTTTCAATAATTGTTGCGTTGGGAATGAATCACTCGTCTTGATGTTGACCTTTTGGTTAGGGTGTTGCTTGTTCCAAGTGGTCAACAGGTTATACATCCCACCATCTGGGTTAACTGGCGCAATGTTTAGGCCCTTCAAATCACCCAAGTTCTTGATGGTTTTCTTAACGTTCTTCTTGTTGCTATAAACCTTAACGAGGCTCAATGCATCGTTTTCAGCGCCAACATGGTACTTCTTGACCCGTTCTGGGTTGCTGTAAAAGCCGTTTGCTGCAAAGTCGTACTTCTTAGAATCCAAGCCAACGAGTTCAGCCGTTTGATCGACCGCGTTGAGCTTAAAGTTAACGTTGCCCAACTTCTTTTGAACGGCGTTGATAACGTCGACTTCGTAACCAGTTAACTTACCGTTTTGTTCGTAACTGAGGGGCTTGCTTGCTGTCGAAACTGCAACTTGGTAGGTCTTCTTATTGCTGCTTGAAGATGATTTACCACAAGCCGTTAAAAATACCGCGAGAACTAAAGTTAATACAATTGATAATGAACGCCATTTCTTTGTCATATGCCTATACCGCCTTATATTGATTAATATTTGTAATTTGTGCACTTACTTGTTGCTGATGAGT
The DNA here is from genome assembly GCF_001311075.1 of Secundilactobacillus similis DSM 23365 = JCM 2765. GTDB lineage: Bacteria > Bacillota > Bacilli > Lactobacillales > Lactobacillaceae > Secundilactobacillus > Secundilactobacillus similis. The sequence continues at coordinate 10,033 of NZ_BBAD01000025.1, read as the reverse complement.
TGAATAATTGCTTAAGAATGCTTTGGTCCGCTCGCTTTGTGCTTGATGGAAAATTTCATGCGATGAACCACTTTCAACGATTTGACCATTTTCCATAAAGATGACTTCATCAGAAATCTCTTCGGCAAACTGCATTTCGTGGGTGGCCAAGATAATCGCGATGCCCGCTTCCTTCACCTTACGAATCGAGTTCAGCACTTCTCGGGAAAGCTCAGGGTCAAGGGCACTCGTTGGTTCATCAAACAAAATCACCTTTGGATCAAGTGCCAAGCCCGCGCGATGCTGACCCGTTGTTGCTGACCACCTGAGAGTTGACTTGGATAAGCCTTGGCTAAGTCCTGCACCCCGACCTGTTCAAGGAAGGTGAAGGCCCGCTGTTCTGCCAACTTCTTATCCGTCTTCTTCACTAACACCTGTGGCTGGATGACGTTTTGCAACACCGTTTGGTTCCGGAACAGGTTGTATTGTTGGAACACCATCGCCGTTTTGCGCCGTAACGCCAACGCATTTTTCTTGTTAACGTCAGTTGCGGTGACCTTCACGCCATCGATTTCGATACTGCCTTCCGCTGGTGCGTCCAACAGATTGATGCATCGCAACAACGTGGTTTTCCCAGTCCCACTAGGACCGATCAACGTAACCGCTTGGCCAGCATCCGCGCTCAAGTCAATGCCGTTCAAAACGGTTTTTTCACCAAACGCTTTGTGGATATTTCGAACTTCAATCATGTGTAACCCTCCATTTCCATCGTTAACTCAGTTTTAATCGCAAAAAAACGCCCCTTTACCCATCTCTGCTCAAGATAGATAAAGGGACGCTTCACCGTGGTACCACCCTTTTTCGCCTAGCTCGCCTAGGCCTCAACAACTCGTGTTCAAGTTAGGGATGGTAACGCATCCTTGCGGCCTAGCAGCTTTCACCACTAAGCAGGTTCTGGGCTCATCTTCCCCGTTCGTTGATTATCCGTTCGCAACAGCCGGACTTTCTGTAAATCAACCGCAACAGGTACTCTTCCCGTCAACACCAAGTATTAAAATACGATTAAATTGATTACCCTGTATGTTAGACCGCTGACGTTTAATTGTCAACGGACATGCTGAAATCGTATAAGCAACGGGGGTTGCACCATGATAAACGTTGTTATACCAGTAGCTCAGCATGATAGATTTTTTATATCACGAATGGAATAGGCCGTCTAAATCATTACATTTAAATGAGAACGTTACTACTCTAATTGACATTTTTTTGCGATTCTAGAACTTCTTAACGCAAATTCTTCCGCCACCCGCCAACCTATGCTATTCTTAAAAGAGTAACTATTACTTTTTACATTTCAGGAGGCTGTCATCATCATGCTGTTTAAACGCCAGATTTTGCCATTGATTACCTTAATTGCCATTAGCTTCAGCCTTTTGGCACTCTCTGGCTGTACCCCAAACACCCAAGCCAAGCGGACTCATCCACAGTCGATTCGCGTTGTTAGCTCACTCGATTTTTACGGTGAGGCTGCCAAAGCAGTCCTTGGCGATAAGGGGACCGTCACTTCAATTATTGATAAACCCAGCATGGAACCTCACGAATTCGAGGCGACGACGCAAACCGCTAAAACGGTAAGCGATGCTGACGTCGTTATTTACAACGGTCTAGGCTACGATTCTTGGATGACACGGTTGACGCAGGATACCCAAGCTGCGACCGTCAACGTGAGTGGCAATGTAATGCACAAAAACGATGGCGATAATGAACACGTCTGGTACGATATGAAAACCATGCCGAAGTTAGCCCGTTATTTGGTCAAAAAATTCTCGACCTTACAGCCTCAAAATAAAGCTTACTTTGCCGCAAATGCTAAGCGGTACATTAACTCATTAACGCCACTACAACGCAAGGTTGCGCAATTAAAAGCGAACAGCAACGGCGCGCGGGTCAACGTCAGCGAACCGGTTTTCGACTACGCCTTAACCGAAATGGGTTACCATCAAAATAACAACCACTACGCGCAAGCCGTCCAAAACGACACCGATCCATCACCAAAGGATATTAAACAGATGCAGGCTGACATTACCAATCACAAAATCGCCTTCTTCGTGGTTAACAGCCAAGAAATCAGTAAAATGACCACTAACCTACTACAACTGGCCTACAAGTCTCACGTGCCCGTCGTTAAAGTGACGGAATCACAACCGGCTCATACCACCTACGAACAGTGGATGATGCGCCAATTTAACCAAGTTCAAGCGGCCCAGCGCGCAACTGACTAGTCGGCCAAGGCGTCTGACTTGAAAGTCTGGGAATGGCCTGTTATATTATTCGGGGATTGAGCGGATCAGCACAGATTCTCATCATAATTTCAGATTGATAAGCCTAGTGGATTGTAATTATTCACCAGTGAAGGTATGATGGTCTTTATGAAGCGTCATCATACATAAGGAGATCGAGTAGTATGGAACTTGAAAACATTAAAGCATCATTAACGACCGCACTAACTGAATACTTTGAACAGGTCACACTGCCCGAAAACGGCCTCTTCGTTCTGGGCTTCAGTTCGAGTACCGTCATGGGCGAATGGATGGGTCAAGCGACCAACGCAGAAGTTGGCGACGCTGTGATTCAAACCATTTTACCCATTCTAAATGCGCACCACGTCAATCTGGCCGTCCAAGGGTGTCAACACATTAACCGGGCCCTTCTTTTGGAACGCGAAGTTGCTGACCGCCGCGGTTACGAAATCGTGAGCGTGGTCCCCGCCCTTCACGCCGGTGGTGCCGGCCAAGTAGCGGCCTACAAAGCCTTTAAGGACCCCGTTGAAGTTGAGCGGATTACCGCTGACGGTGGCATGGACATTGGTGACACCCAAATTGGGATGCACGTCCGTTGGGTTCAGATTCCCGTCCAAACTAGCGTCAAGGAAATTGGTGCCGCCCACACGACCTTCCTGACTTCTCGGCCAAAGCTAATTGGTGGGGAACGAGCGATTTATGAGTGGCCTGAAAAGTAGTTTGGGCTGATTCGCAGTTGTTGGATTTAAACGATGATAAATTAAGGGCGTCATGACTTCCCGGGTGGGATGTCGTGACGCCCTTTTTGTGTTGGTTTTGATGATTCGTTTTTTGATTAGCGGTGATTTGTTTGAGACTGGCAGATAGCCGCCACATAACTCTCTCTTGTCACACGCTCAAAAACGATAGCTTTCCCTTTAACAACTGCTGCTTGGCGACGCGCCTTCAGGCAACATGGTTTTCGGCGCCACTTGAACTGTTGTTTTCCGCAGGTCAGTTATTACGTGAAGTTTGATCAGACCAGCTCGTTCTGGCAGCCGCGCTTTAACCGCCTTGCTTCGCGCTCTTATACTCCACCTCATACGACTCAATCCCATGCGCCTCGAAAGCGTTTTCTAGAATCTGTGCAATTTCACTCATATCCACCGTTTTTGGAAACTGAATAATGACATTGTTTTTTTCGGCCATCCCGATCACCCCGTTTTGAATTAACTCCATTATACGAACATACATTCGGAAACACAATCGATTTTAGTGGTTTTAAAAAAATTCCCATACCCACTCCGCCATAATCGTTGCCACCACAGCATTTAGTCAACGCATTAAGTTTAACTTTTAAAATTAGTTTGACACACACAGTAATATGGATTACATTGTTATGTGTCAAATAGTAATTTATTAAAAGGAGGTTGCCATGACAACGCGTCACGATATTTCAAAGGATCTACTGCGTGGTGCCACCGATGGTATCATTCTTAACATTTTATCGCAGGGCGATTCGTACGGCTACCAAATGGCTCAGCAAATCAACACGCTGTCCAACGGCGCCTATCAAATCAACGAAGCCACGCTCTACACCGTCTTTCGGCGTCTCAGTAAAAACGCCCTCATCGAAAGCTACTACGGCAGCGAAACTCAGGGTGGCCGGCGCAAATACTACCATATTACCGATGCCGGTCTGGCTGAACTCACTCAGTTCCGCCAAGACTGGGAATTTGCTAAAAACACCATTACGCAACTCACGACAGGAGTGCTCAAACATGATTAATGACAACTTAATTACTACTGAACTTGATCAAATTTTTGCTGGTTATCCCAAAACGGACGACCTGCTTGATTTCTACAACGAAGTTAAAGCCGACGTTCAAGAAAGTGCGCAGGACTTGTTGGACAACGGTGAAGCAGCAACTCCAGAAGAAGCCGTTCACGCTGCGGTTACCGGCCTTGGTGACCTTTCAGAACCACTGCAACTCGTCAGCGAAACCAGCGACCAAGCCATCACTGAAACCTACCAAACTGGCGCGGTCGTTGAACAAACCTTCGCGGCTAACCAGATTCAACACATTATTTTGAACGTTGAAGACAGCCGAGTTCGGTTTATTCCTAGCGCTGACAACCAGATTCATCTTCGTCAGTACCAGCAACCTAAACTGGCCTCAAGCCAACTTCAGATTCACCAACTTCAAGATACCCTTCAGGCAACCGCATCCGCGCCTAGTTGGCTCCACTACCTTATTCCGTTCCGACACCCAACGTCTCAAATCGAATTAGCCCTCCCGCTAGATTTTTCGGGCAGTATCGAACTGCGGCTAAAATCTGGTGCACTCACCATAACCGACCTTCAAGTCAACGCGGACTGCACCCTCAGCTTAACGTCCGGGACCGTCACCATTACGCAGGCTCACCTTCACTCGTTAAACACCCAACTGACTTCGGGGAGCTTCAAGGCGGACCATTTGACGGCTGACCAGCTGAAGGTAAACGCCACATCCGGCGTCATTCGCCTCAATAACACCACCGCCAACTTCAACATCAATGCCCATTCCGGTAGCATTAAAGGGAGCAGTCTCACTGGTCACGGTAGTTTCTCCGCCCACTCTGGTAGTATTAAACTGGATTGGTTGACCGTCGATGGCGATCTTAAGCTTGATGCGCACTCTGGCACCATCAAGACCCAGCAACCCCAGCAAGATCAGTTCAAATTCAACCTGCAATCTAACTCCGGTACCGTCAAAGTCGACCGATCAGCCAACTTTGACGTTCAAGTGCAAGGCGCGGCAATTGGCCAAACTGGTGCTGAACCAAGTTACACGCTAACGGGAACCGCCCATTCTGGGACGATTAAGTTGCAGTAGGGACTCATTAAAAACGAACACGGTGCTCAAATTACCCGATTTTAACCGCACCACTTTCATCAAGACACTGCCCGACTCCAGCCGAGTTTGGGTGGTGTTCTTTTTTATTTCACATCCCAAGAAATAATGCTAACCTTTACCCATAATTAAGTGTAGAATAGTTCATGTTTACGAATTGTTAACTAATCTACCGGTCTTGTTAACTATATTATCAATTACGCAGCTAATGAAAGGAGCTGGTACGATGCTTAAAATTGCCAAGGGACGTGTCTCCTACCTCGCCGTGATCGGCGCGGTCCTCTTTATGACCGTCCAGGTGATTGCAAACCTTAATCTCCCCAGTTTGACCTCCGATATCGTGAATAACGGGGTTGCAACTGGCGATATCAGCTACATCTGGAAAACCGGCGCGAAAATGGTCGCCTTTTCCCTGCTCAGTATCGTTGCGGCAATCTGTAACGTCTTCCTTGCCGCCCGAACGTCTCAAAAACTGGGCCAAAACCTCCGAAGCGATATTTATCGCAAGGTCATGAATTTTTCAACCGATGAATATAATCAAGTGGAAACCTCTTCACTGATTACCCGGACCACCAATGACGTGGTTCAAATTCAAAACGTGGCGATCATGATGCTGCGGATGATGATCATGGCGCCAATTATGTTGATTGGGGCGAGTTTCTTAGCGTACAGCAAAGACCACCAATTAACGCTGATTTTCGTGGTGTCACTACCACTATTAGCCATCTTTATGGGCATCATGCTGAAATTTGCGATGCCACTCTTCCAAGCGATGCAAACCAAGACCGACCGCATCAACCGGATCTTCCGTGAAGGGTTGACCGGTGTCCGGGTCGTTCGAGCATTTCGACAAGACCAGTTTGAACAAGACCGGTTTGAAGACGCCAACTTGGATTACACCAAGAACGCCATTAACGTCAACACGATTCTTGCGTTGGCACTCCCCGTCATGACGCTGGTCATGAGTGGGACTAACGTGGCGATTATTTGGTTTGGGGCTAAATTGATTGGGAGCCAAGCGATGCAAGTCGGGAACCTGATTGCGTTCATGACTTACGCCGTTCAGATCCTAATGAGCTTTATGATGCTCTCCATGGTCCTGATTTTCATTCCACGGGCGCAAGCTTCAGCTAAGCGGATCCAAGAAGTCTTCGATCTGCGGTCAACCCTTAAGATCGCATCAAATCCCGCTCCACTGACCGCTACCAATCAACACGATCTGAAATTCGACCACGTCACTTACCGTTATCGCAACGCGGAACAACCCGCGTTGACCGATATCGACTTTGACGCCAAGAGTGGCCAAACGGTTGCCATCATCGGTGGGACTGGTTCTGGGAAAACCTCGCTGATCAACTTAATTCCCCGGTTCTACGATATCGAAAACGGGACGATCACCCTTGATGGGCATAATCTAACCGACCTCTCCCTATCAGAACTCCGGGATAACGTTTCCCTCGTCCCTCAAACGGCAACCCTCTTTACCGGGACGCTACGTGAAAATATGCAATACGGGAAACCGGACGCTACCGATGAAGAGATTTGGCATGCGTTAGACATTGCGCGGTCTCGCGACTTCGTTGAAGCTGACCCAGCCGGGCTCGACCTCCACGTTGAACAAGGTGGTGGCAACTTCTCCGGTGGTCAACGGCAACGGTTAGCGATTGCCCGGGCTTTAGTTAAGCAGTCAACCGTCTACATCTTTGACGACTCGTTCTCCGCACTGGATTTTAAAACCGATGCCGACTTACGGGCTGCACTTCGCCAAGACGCCCACATCCAACAAAGTATCACCATCATCGTGGCCCAACGGATTGCAACCGTGGCCGATGCTGACTTGATTCTAGTTCTGGATAACGGGAAGTTAGTTGGTAAGGGCACGCATAAAGAATTGCTCGCCAACAACACCGTCTATCAAGAAATCGTCAACTCGCAAATTCGAGAGGAGGCAACCAACTAATGGCTAAGGAAGACACACACACAACGAGTCACGGACCCGGCCACGGCCCAGGTGGTGGCCGATTCCAAGGCGTCGTTGAAAAGCCAAAGAACTTCTGGGGCACCACTAAGCGCCTGATGAGCTACATGTCAGACCGCATCGTGGGTCTGGTGCTCGTGTTGATTTTCGCGATCACCAGCGTTATTTTCCAGATTCGGACGCCAAAGATCCTCGGGAAAGCAACCACTGAAATTTACAAGGGTGTCATGAAGGGCACGTCGCAACAAAATGCCGGCTTTGACATCAGCAAGTTGCCGATCAACTACCAAAAGATCATTCACATTATCATCATTGTTGGGATTATGTACCTCGCATCCGGTGTTTTCAGCTTCCTGCAACAGTACATCATGACCCTGATCTCCCAAAAAACCGTTTATAAGTTGCGGGGCAACATGAAGCGTAAAATGCGCCTTGTGCCGATCAAATACTACGATACCCACAACAACGGTGACATCATGAGCCGGGCCGTTAACGATATGGATAACATCGCCAACACCCTGCAACAAAGTCTCACCCAAGCGGTTACCAGTACCGTGACCTTTATTGGGACGCTATGGATGATGCTGACGATCAGTTGGAAGTTGACGCTGATTGCCTTGGTCACCATCCCACTGAGTTTGATCATCGTTGGAATTGTGGCACCACGTTCGCAGAAGTATTTTGCGGCGCAACAAAAGAGCCTTGGGTTGATGAACAATCAGGTCGAAGAAAACTACACCGGCCAACAAGTGCTGAAGAGTTTCAATAAGGAAAACGACACCATCGTGACCTTTGAGGAACAAAACAAGCAGTACTACCAAGCCGCTTGGAAGGCGCAGTTCATCTCCGGGATCATCATGCCGTTGATGATGTTCTTGAACAACATCGGCTACGTTTTCGTCGCTATCATCGGTGGAATCCAAGTGGCCCACGGGACCGTTACCCTTGGGAACGTGCAAGCCTTCTTGCAGTACACCAACCAGTTCTCACAACCAATTTCGCAATTAGCCAACTTGATGAACACGATTCAGTCCACCATCGCTTCTGCAGAACGGGTCTTTGACGTTTTGGATGAAGAAGAAATGGCTGACACCACCAAGGACGCTCAACCTGCCAAAACTGACAGTGACAGCCTTCTTGAACTGGAACACGTTCAGTTCGGCTACAACGATAACGAGTTGCTGATGACCGACTACAACCTTAAAGTTAAACCGGGTCAACAGGTCGCCATCGTAGGGCCTACCGGCGCTGGGAAGACGACCATCATCAACTTGCTGGAACGCTTCTACGACATCAAGGGCGGTGCCATCCGCTTGAACGGCGTCGACACGCGCAGCCTTGACCGGGAAGATCTCCGCTCCCACTTCGCCATGGTGCTCCAAGATACCTGGCTATTTACTGGGACGATTTACGATAATATCAAATACGGCCGGGAAAACGCCAGCCACGATGAGATTATCGACGCGGCTAAGGCGGCTCACGTGGATGAATTTGTCCGCAAACTGCCCGATGGCTACGATACGATCTTGAACGAATCGGCTTCTAACATTTCGCAAGGACAACGGCAACTGGTGACGATTGCCAGAGCGTTCGTTGCCAACCCTGAAATTTTGATTTTGGATGAAGCGACGAGTTCCGTTGATACCCGGACCGAAGTTCAGATTCAACACGCCATGAGCGAACTGTTGAAGAACCGGACCAGCTTCGTGGTGGCCCACCGACTATCAACGATTCAAAATGCCGATAACATCATCGTCATGAACCACGGTTCGATTGTTGAAACCGGGAACCATAACGATTTGATGGCCAAAAACGGCTTCTACGCTAACCTGTATAACAGTCAATTCGCCAACGGCGTCTCATTCAACTAAGGAGGTTGTCATCGTGAAGAAATCAATGAAACTCGTGCTGTCAGCCGCCTTACTTGGACTGGCACTTGCGGGCTGTGGTAAAGCGTCCCTCACCGTTGACGATCACCACTTAACGCCTAATGGGATGGCCGCAACCATTAAGGGCCGCAGTAACCAAAAACAGGTGCACTACACGATCAACGGTGGTGCACAACAATCAAAGACGACCAACAACGGCGGCTACTCGATCACCCTGCCGGCTAAGTCTTACCAACAAACGGTGAAGTTAACGACCGCTGGCCAGCACCAAACCGTCACGATCGCTAAAACTGGCAAGCTGATCAGCTACCAGAAGTTCCAAACTGCGTATAACCAAGCACTTGCCTTTACTAAGTTATCAGCTGCTGATCAAAAAACGGCGACCCAGCTTTCAAGCCAGGCCGCAGCGTTAAAGAAAGAACAGGCCAGCATCACCGCTAAAGTCGCGGCTGCGAAGGCCAAGTTAAAGGCAGGCGATACCAGTGCTTCAGCCACCCTTCAAACGGAAGCTGCCAAAGCAACTCAGCTTAAAGCGAATGCGGCTAAGCTTCAACAAACGCAAGCTGCCTTAGCACCTAAGATGAAACAAGCGCAACAACAGGTTAAGTCGCAGACACTGCCAACAACTGCCAAATCAGGCATCAGCAACCTGTCGACCACCTCAGGCAACACGTTACGGGCTAACGTCCAAAACGGCCAGGTGATTGGCCTGACCTTGATGGTGCCAACATCTGCTTTGAAGAATAAGGACGATGCCAAAACCTTTATCACCAGCTTCTCGCTACTGGCAACCAGCGTGGGCGCCAACGCCAAGCACGTGTTGAAGGCTTTCTCGGATAAGGCGAACAAGAAGAATACCAGTCAAACAACTACCAGTACGATCCACTCAAATGGGTTATCGTTTGATTTGGGGTATTCGACGAGTACGTTGTACATTTATGTGACGAAGTAATTTACGATTAGTACTAATAAGAAAGCTCTGAAGGGAACCAGTTCAGGGCTTTTTTATTACGC
>NZ_BBAD01000024.1 GCF_001311075.1 Secundilactobacillus similis DSM 23365 = JCM 2765 | reverse complement strand
CCTCCCGCGGCATCCACCCACTATATAAAACCAGAATCATTTCACAAACTAAATATGCTTACGCTGGACACAAACGACAGTACAAACTTCGTCGATTAACCACAGAAGGGTTCCCAATTACAGGTGAACTGTGCGATAATGAATAATGTATCGGCAAAACGCCGACGGGCGGCTCAAGGGAGTCGTTTGTGGAAAATGAACGGGGATAAAAAATTTATGAATAACGAATTAATCACTTTACTTGGTCGCATCGTGGGCGGTCAGGTGACCGATGAAAATGATAAGGAATATTTTGTGCAAGTGAGTGGCTTGACGTTCCGGTTGGACAAAGCGGAAATCAAGAAGCCGTTAAAGCACGGCAGTCAATTTAAGGGTTACGCGTACGAAAATGAACATCACCAACTGCAAATTACCCGGGAAGCACCAAAGGTTCAAGTTGATCACTATGGCTTTGGTGAAGTTGTTAAAGCCCAACACGGTCTCGGCGTTTTCGTCAACGTTGGTTTGCCTAACAAGGATATCGTGGTGTCACTGGATGATTTACCAGAAATGGCATCGTTATGGCCACAAAAGGGCGATCGGCTCATGTTGGCCATCAAGATTGATAAAAAAGGGCGGATGTGGGGTGACCTTGCCGACGAAGCCTTTACCGTGCCATTGCCCAACCCGTAACGCAGAAGTTAGATAACCGCGACGTTCACGTGACGGCTTATCGGTTAAAGTTAGCCGGAACGTTAGTCATTTCAGATGACTTCCAATTAGGCTTTATTCATCCATCAGAACGGGATCAAGAACCCCGGTTAGGTGAACAAATGACGGCCCGGGTCATTAGTCAATATCCCGATGGCACGCTGAAGTTGTCGCTACGGCCACGAGCATACGAAGCAATCAGTGATGATGCGTTGATGTTACTGGCAACGTTGCAACATGCACCCGAAGGCCACATTGCCTTTACGGATAAGAGTACCCCGGATGATATCAAGGCTTACTTTGGCATTAGTAAGGGTCAGTTTAAGCGAGCCGTTGGGCATTTGATGAAACAACGCTTAGCTGAACAACACGATGGTGAACTTTGGTTAACACAGGCGGGTGAAGAACGTCATGAACAAGATGGAGCTTCAAATTGAGGATTACCTTCATGATTTAAAAATCGAACGTGGGTTGGCCGAAAACACGATTGCCAGTTACCGACAGGATTTAGCAGAATTCACGGCGTATTTAACGACGCAACAGGTCACGGCGTTTGATCAAGTGACCCAGCTGAGTATCTTGCAGTTTTTAAAAACGTTGCAGGAAGCTGGCAAAGCCCGAAGTACCGTTACGCGAATGGTGTCGACGCTAAGGCGCTTCTTTCGCTACCTCGTTCAAAACGAACAGCTAACCACTGATCCGATGACGGAGATCCGTTCGCCCAAACAGGGGCAGCATTTACCAGCCGTCCTGACCGTTGATGAAGTAACGGCATTATTAGATGCGCCAGATACGACCACCAAATACGGGATTCGAGACCGCACGATTCTTGAAGTGATGTATGCGACTGGTTTACGGGTGAGCGAACTGGTGCATTTAAAGATGAGCGACCTACACTTGGATATGGGACTAATTCAGACCATTGGGAAAGGGAACAAGGAACGCATCATGCCAATCGGCGATGTTGCGATTGACTGGATCGACCGGTACCTCAATGAGAGTCGGCCGAAGCTGTTAAAACAGCGACAGTCGCCCTACTTGTTTCTAAACGCTCATGGTAGTGGCCTGAGTCGGCAAAGTATTTGGCAAAAGATTCAGCAGTACGTTAGCGTTGCGGGAATCTCCAAGCACGTGACGCCACATACGTTACGGCACTCGTTTGCGACCCACATCTTAGAAAACGGGGCAGATTTGCGAATCGTTCAGGAGCTGCTGGGACACTCGGATATTTCGACAACTCAAATTTATACGCATATTTCAAAGCAACGCTTAACAGCGGTTTACCGCAAAGCCCACCCACGGGCCTAGGCGTTGCTTAACGGGAGGCAGCAGGGTGTTATTAAAGTACCGGACAGATTATGAAAAAGTAGCGATGGGCTTGCTGTCGTTCGTTCCTACGTTGAAGAAGATCGACCGACTGCAGGCTGAACTTCAGTGGTATCAAGAAAGTGATCAGCGACAACTGCTGCTGTGGAAGGACCTGAATCAGGACTTTTCCGGCATCGTTGGCGTGGAATTTCGGCCCGGATTCGTGATCGTTGAACTGATTGCGTTGACCCCAGCCGTTCGTGATACCAATCAAACCACAACGATTTTAGACGAATTAGCGGATATGTATCCGGATGATAAATTAATGGGCACCTTAGCCACGACTAAGGTGATTGCCAAATGGGAGCGTGCGCATGACGGAAAATGAATCAGTTGAATCAGCCCAACCGGTCATTCACATTCAAAATTTTGACGGCCCGTTAGACCTGTTGCTTCAGCTGATCAAGTCTCAGGATATTGAACTCGTTGATATTCCAATTGTTCAAATCACGGATCAGTACATGACGGCGTTGCGGCAAATGCAGGCGCACCAACTCGATGTAGCCGGTGATTACTTTGTGATGGCGGCAACCTTGATGAAGATGAAGGCCAAGCTTTTGTTGCCGGCAACGGAAGTCTCGTTAACGGATGAAGAGGATGAACCATCGCTAGAAGAAATGCAGTCGGATCTGGTTGCCCAGTTGATGCTGTATCAACGCTTTAAGCAGGCGGCTAGCTGGTTTAAGCAACAGGCGCTGTCACGCCAGCAGTTTTACAACCGGCCGGCAATGGCGATTCCACCTGAGATTCAGATGGGAAAATTGGCACCGGGCATTACGGTGACGCAGTTAAGGTCAGCCTTAGTAGGCTTGTCACAACAACGGCAACCCGACTTACCAATGCGGCTGATCAACAGTGAGCAGTACACAGTCAAAACGCAAATTAAAAAAATTCGGTTCCGGTTGAGTCAAATTCGCGCAACGGTCACCTTTGGCCAGTTATTTGATCAAAAACCGAACCGCGAAGAAGTGGTCACGACCTTTTTAGCGCTGCTAGAAATGACCAAGCAACACGAAATTGCCTTGGATCAGCCAACGCGAGTTATGCCCATTTCGGTGAAAAAAGCAAAAATAGGTGACGAAAAATGACGAAGGTTCAAGAATTAGAAGCGTTACTCTTTGTCAGCGGTGACGAAGGCATTACCGTTAAGGAATTAGCAACGTTGACTGGTTCAATGGTCCCGGCCGTTGTCCAGTCGCTGGCAAAATTGAATGATAAATACACTCAGGACAGTGACTGCGCGTTAGTCGTCTTGAAGAGCGGCGATACGGTCCGCTTGGCAACCAAGGCTGAGTTAGCGCCAACGGTCAGTCGGTATTTTGAAGCCCCTAGTTCGACTGGGCTATCGCAAGCGTCACTTGAAGTATTGGCAATCATTGCTTACAATCAGCCGATTACCCGAATCGAAGTTGATGAGATTCGAGGGGTTCAAAGTTCAGGCACGCTCAACAAACTGATTTTACGCCAGTTGGTTGAACCAGCCGGTCGGCGTAAGGGGCCTGGCCGGCCTAAATTATACAAAACCACCGACTACTTCATGGACTACTTCGGCCTTCATCAGTTATCAGATTTACCACCATTACCGGAAGCTGATACTGAGGATGATGCAGAAGCAGATACTGATCTTTTCTTACAGCAATTTAACGCGTCATTTAAACAAACGGAGGACGATTAACAATATGGAACGATTACAAAAAGTGCTGGCACACGCTGGGGTAGCCTCACGGCGGGGTTCAGAAACCCTGATCAGCGAAGGACACGTTAAGGTTAACGGTGAAACGGTAACCACGTTAGGCACGAAGGTCACGCACCACGATCACATTACGGTCGATGAGATGCCGATCCAATTGGAAATGCCCGTGTACTTGCTGATGAACAAGCCACGGCAAGCAGTGTCAACGGTTCACGATGATAAGAAGCGGCGCACGGTGATCGACTTACTAGACGAAGACGTTAAGGAACGTGTTTACCCGGTTGGTCGGTTGGATTACGATACCACGGGACTCTTGTTGTTAACTAACGATGGCGAACTGGCCAATCAACTGACTCACCCTAAGTATGAAGTTGAAAAAACTTATATCGCGAAGGTTCAGGGTATCCCAACCAACGACGAATTAAAAACGTTGCGTAAGGGGGTTAAGGTTGAGGGCCGGGTAACTGCGCCTGCTAAGTCTAAGTTAGTCTCTAGCGACCACAACAAAAAGACGGCCATCGTTTCCTTAACGATCCACGAAGGTAAGAACCACCAAGTTAAGAAGATGTTACAAGCAGTTGGCCACCCCGTGATGAAGCTGAAGCGTGAATCCTACGCCTTCTTAACCTTGAAGGGCGTTCAACCAGGTGAATACCGTCACTTGACGCCAGAAGAAGTTAAGCAGTTGAAGAAACGAGTTAAATTAGATTAATCCATTAGAGCCACCGGTTGTTTAACTGGTGGCTTTTTTGCTGTTGCTTGTGTCCAGCGTAAGTGTTGGGTGGATTTTGGGTGTTGGCTGTTTGTCGTCGCTTCGCTCGCCAAAGCCGCATGAAAACCGGTGCTCTCAGGCTACAAAATTCGGCGCCACTGAAGCTGTTATTTCCAGAGTTCCTGAAGTTTTAAGAACTTGTCACCACGCGCTTTCTGGCCACCACGCCGAATGGTGCTGCGCGAGACTGAGAGCTGCATGCAAGGTAACCTCGGTAAACCCGCCAGACCCGGGCGCCTTCACCGAGGTTACCTTGCACACTGCTCTCAACCCATCTCGCTCCGCACACTAAGCGATAGTAACTAATACTATTAAGCTTGCATTCCACCCCTCAACCGGTTACAATTAGTTCGTAAATTAAATAACATGGTTCATCTTCAGGGCAGGGTGTAATTCCCGACCGGCGGTATAGTCCGCGACCTACTCCATGAGTAGTTGATTCGGTGCAACTCCGAAACCGACAGTTAAAGTCTGGTATAAAGAAGATTTAGCTAATTCCGGATAAGCGTATATAGCTGAGTCGTTTTCACCTTGAAGTGAAGAGACTCAGCTTTTTGTGTACGCTTTCATTGAAGATGGCCAGTGTTTGGGAGGACTTATCAATGGAACACAGTCAAACGTTTAGTATTCGCCAAGTGGTGATTATGTCATTATTTGCTGGTATTTCGTTCTTGCTTATGTTTGTAGCTTTCCCCATTCTGCCGTTTGTGTCATACATGAAGGTTGATTTTTCGGATATTCCGATTCTGCTTGGGATGATCATGTTTGGACCGGTCGGGGGCATCTTGATTGCAGCAATTAAGGGGTTGCTGTACTGGTTGCTGACTGGGGTGGACATTGCCAACTTTATCGGCGTGGCGGCGTCGTTTATCGCATCGGTTAGCTTCTTGCTTCCCATCTACGCTGTTTTAAAACGGATGAGCAATCGGCGCCTAGTCACTCGTTTAATTTGGAGTGTGGTTGCAGGAACCATTTCCCTGACGGTGGTATTGGCATTACTTAACTGGTTAGTGCTGATTCCGTTGTACATGACGGTATTAGGCATGAAGATCACGATGCCACTGTCTCAAATGGTTTTACTGGGCGTTGTCCCGTTCAACCTGATCAAAGGCATTCTGGTCGGAATCGTGTTTGTGCTAATTGCCGATCGGATGCAACATTTCTTACGGCAACAATCTGACTTACTTTAAAATTAAGGTTTGATAAATAGTGAAGCTGTCTAGGATCAACTAGACAGCTTTTTGCGTATCTGGCACAATAGAGAGTAAGTGAGGTTTGACATAAAGGTGGTCGCAAGATGGATGAAGAACAGTTAATCGAGTGGTTATCGCCAACTGCGGCTCGGCGATTACGGGTCATCGAAAATGTGTTGGTGGGAAAACGCTCTGTATCGACCCTTTATTGGGGCATGCGGTATCAGCGATTAGATTGGCTGGGTTACGACCGGCAAGTGACCCGTCAGCAAATGGATCAAGCGGTCGCGTCACTAGTTGATCAGCAATTGATCACGGTGGCCGATAATCAAGCAAGTTTAACGCCAGCCGGGCAAACCACCCAAGCGACGCTACTAGCGACCCGCTATCAACCACAGGCATTTGCGACTCGCTTGACGGTGGATGTGGCTACTTTTTGGCAGCGGTTATTGTTGGCGGTTCAAGTGGTGTCAGAAGCCAGTTATCAAGAGCGCCACTATTATCCGCTTCAAATGCCGTGGGCGGTTAAGCAGTTTGTTAAACGTTGGTATCAACGTTACCGAACAACGAATCTGAGCACTGAATTTAAAACGACCCTTGAGCAATTCTTGAGGACGCAAAATGACCAGCTAGCCGTGATTTTTAGTCAATCGTTAAGTGGTCATGAGCAACCCGGTACGACGATTGTGCAACTCGTGCGATTAACTGGTCGAACGTCAGCTGAGTTGATGCGAATTCGGGTGGATTTAACGTGTCTGTTCGTTCAATGGTTGCAACAACCAACGACCAACGCTTCGTCAGCGGTAGTGGCGTTACTTGTCGGACTTGAACAATCGCCGGTGAGTCAGAGTGCATTAGAAACGTTATCGGCGTTTAATCAAGGGGGCCAATTGGCTGAAATCAGTCAAAAACGGCGGCTGAAACCCAGTACCGTTCGTGAACACCTACTCGAAGCCGCCATTTTTTTGCCGGTGACCGCAGTTGATTATCAACGCGCGTTACCTGAGAAATTGATGGCAACGATGATCACGCGATTTGAAGGGCAGGCACTTGATGACTGGCAGTTTGATCAGGTGAGTGACCTTCAGTTGGAATTTTGGCAATTTCGATTATTTGAAATTTTAAGGAGTAAGGTGGCAAATGACGGTTGAACAACGGTTAACGCAGCTATTAACCCAACACTTTGGGTTTGAAACGTTTCGGCCGGGGCAATTAGAAGCGCTAACGGCACTCTGCGCGGGTCAAAATACCTTAGCGCTCTTACCAACCGGTGCTGGTAAAACGCTGATTTACGAATTATACGGGTACTATGCGGAACGGTTAGTGGTAGTGGTTTCACCACTGATCTCATTGATGCAAGATCAGGTCGCAACCATGGCCGTTCATGGCGAAAAACACGCGGCTGCCCTGACTTCTGTGATGAGTTACGGTGAACGCCAGTGGGTGTTAGCACACCTTAATCAGTATCGCTACCTATTTGTATCACCAGAGATGCTGAGTCAATCGGCGGTATTGACGGCAATTAAACGTTGTGATCCCGGTTTACTGGTAGTTGATGAAGCGCACTGCATTTCAACTTGGGGTCCTGATTTTCGGCCCGAATACCTGTTGTTAGGTGCGATTCGAAAACGATTAGGGACACCGTTAACGCTGATGACAACCGCGACGGCAACGGCAAACGTTAAGCAAGATATTTTACAGAAGCTAGCGATTACTGATCCGGCCGTGGTCGCCTTACCGGTTGATCGAGATAATATCTTTTTAACGGTTAAAACCGTTGATAACCAGACTGAAAAAGACGAACAACTGGTGTCGCTTGTCGCGGCGCTTCAAAAGCCGGGTGTGATCTATTTTTCTAGTAAACAAAAAGCTGATGAGATGGCGGTGACTTTGACACAAAAGACGGGACGTGAGGTGGCGGCTTATCACGCTGATTTAGCACCTGAAGAGCGCTTTAAAGTACAACAACAATTCATGCAAGATCGCATTGATGTGATCTGTGCAACAAGCGCGTTTGGGATGGGCATCGATAAAAACAACGTCCGGTTTGTGATCCACTACCACTTACCGGGCGACCTTGAAAGTTACTGGCAAGAAATTGGTCGAGCGGGGCGCGATGGTCAGCAAAGTTTGGCTGTACTCCTTTATCAGCCTGGTGATGAACAGATTGCGGATTATTTAGGTCAAGCCAATTTACCGGAGCCGGATGAGATTCGATATTACTTTCAAGCAAAGCAACTAGCAGTGCCGGGGGATCAGCATGGTCAGCTGGTTCAGTTTTACCGGCAACACCATGCGCGTGTTGATCAAGTGTTACACTTGTTTGATGACCGACGACAACAGCGACAGCAAGCACTGCAACGGATGCTGGGGTACGTTCGGACAACGAGTTGTCGGCGCCAGTACATTCAGCGGTATTTTGACCAAACAGTTGGTGAAACGGTGACGCCTTGCTGTGACGTTGATGAACCGGCTTTGAAAATCGATGACCTTGGCTTATCGGCCACTGCGGAACCCGAACCGAAAATGACAGTGGACTGGCGCGCGA
Organism: Secundilactobacillus similis DSM 23365 = JCM 2765; assembly: GCF_001311075.1. Classification (GTDB taxonomy): domain Bacteria; phylum Bacillota; class Bacilli; order Lactobacillales; family Lactobacillaceae; genus Secundilactobacillus; species Secundilactobacillus similis. Next base: position 32,622 of record NZ_BBAD01000024.1, on the reverse strand, counting down.
CGTTGGCACAGTTGTTCAATCATTGAGCTGGTTAATTTGGTGACGGACCGGTCGGCTATTAAAAAAAAGTCCCAAATGGCCCTCACTATGGTACAATTCGTAATGAAAGTTTTTGAGGAGGTAAAGCGATGGGTCCAAAAAAAGATGAGCAATCATCAGAACCAAAACCTTGGGATCAATCATTTGCGGATGATCGTGATGATCAAGGCAACTTGTCCCGAACAAAACGGCACCGGCAAAATCACAATAACCGGCTGATCACAATCGTGTTAGTGGCCATTATTATCTTAATTGCAGTTGGTTCGCTGATTTACGGATTAGCGCGTCAAAGTGCGATGAACAAGCCGGAAACGTCTATGAGTGTGTCTTCGGATCAAACGAGCCAGTCAGTGAGTTCGAGCTCGAAGCACCGAAAAACCGCGGCAAAATCAGCGTCTAAAACTAGCGAGGCTAGTTCAGTGAAAAAGTCGGCGACGAGTAGTACGTCAACACACCGAAAGAAACAAACCTCGGCAGCATCGACGAGTTCTCAGACGACGTATTCGTCATCGACTGCGACGAGTCAAAGTACGCCTAGTACAAGTAGTAGCGCTTACAGCACCGAGTCTAGCGCAACGAGTAGTACAACGTCATCGTCCAAGTCGAGTGGCAGTAAGTATGCCACGGTTGGTTCAGGTCAAGGCTTATATCGGGTGGCTGTGAACAACGGGATTTCGGTTGAAAAACTGAAGCAGTTGAACGGGTTATCTGATGGCGCAACGTTGGCACCGGGACAAAAGTTACGGGTCAAATAAATGGTGGTTGAGGTAGGAGAGTAATCGTGAAAAAAGAGTTACAAGTTGCAATTGATGGACCAGCATCTGCTGGTAAGAGTACCGTTGCTAAAAAAGTTGCTAGTCGGTTTCAGTACATTTACTGTGATACTGGTGCGATGTATCGAACTGTCACGTTAAAAGCGATGCAAACAAACGTTGCTTTAGATGATGCAGCGGCGTTGGCAACGATGCTGACGGACACGACGATTGAATTTAAGCCGGGGACACCTGAACAATTGGTGTTCTTAGATGGCGAAGAAGTCACCATGGCGATTCGGCAACCGGACGTCACGAACAATGTGTCGACCGTCGCCGCTCAGGGAACGGTTCGCGAAGATTTAACGAACCGGCAACGTGAGATTGCTGCTGCTGGCGGTATCGTGATGGATGGCCGTGATATCGGCACTTCAGTGTTACCAGACGCTGAAGTGAAGATTTTTATGATTGCCAGTGTTGAGGAACGCGCACAGCGTCGATTTAAGGATAATGCCCAAAAAGGAATCAGTACCCCAATCGATGTTTTACGTCAAGAAATTGAAACACGGGACCACAAGGACTCCACGCGGGCCATTTCACCACTGACTCAAGCGGCCGATGCAGTGCTTTTGGATACAACATCGTTGTCAATTGACCAAGTTGTTGATAAAATTAGTGAGATAATTGAACAAAAACGTCGAGAATTGTAATTAAAAGTGTCCTTGCACTGGTATTATGAACAGTTTTCGGATAAAATATATATTAGAGTTGTCGCAAGGAGGAAAAGTTCGTATGAGTGAAAACAATGTAAATGAGAACAACGATTTATTGAATGCTTTAAATAGCATCGAAACGGTGAATGTCGGTGACGTGGTTAAGGGTGAAGTCTTGGCCATTGATGATGACAAACAAGCCATCGTTGGTATCGAAGGAACTGGGATTGAAGGGGTCGTTCCACAAAAGGAATTATCAACGAAGCCAGTTGCTGATATTAAGGACGTTGTCAAGGTTGGCGACACCCTTGATTTAGTTGTGATTTCAAGAATTGGTAACGATAAGGAAGGCGGAAGCTACCTGTTATCTGTTCGTCGTTTGGAAGCCCGTAAGGTTTGGGACGACATCCAAAAGAAGTTCGAAGCTGGTGAAAACATCGAAGCCCCTGTTACCCAAGTGGTTAAGGGTGGCTTAGTTGTTGATGCTGGTGTTCGTGGCTTCGTACCTGCTTCAATGATCAGCGATCACTTCGTTGAAGATTTGAACCAGTTCAAGGGTCAAACGTTAACGTTCAAGATTATCGAAATTGAACCTAGCGAAAACCGTCTGATCTTGTCACACCGTGCCTTGGTTGAACAAGAAAAGGCTGCTAAGCGCGAAGAAGTTTTGGCTACGATTCAACCGGCGATACCCTTGACGGTAAAGTGGCTCGTTTGACTAACTTCGGGGCCTTCGTTGACCTCGGCGGCGTTGATGGTTTGGTTCACGTTTCAGAAATTGCTTACGAACGTGTTGAAAAGCCAGCTGACGTCTTAAAGGTTGGCCAAGACGTGAAGGTTAAGGTCTTATCAGTTGATCCTGATCGCGACCGGATCTCATTGTCAATTAAGCAAACCTTACCAGAACCATGGGACGGGATTGAAGAAAAGGCACCTGAAGGCGCAGTCCTTGAAGGTACTGTTAAGCGTTTGACGAGCTTTGGGGCCTTCGTTGAAGTCTTCCCTGGCGTTGAAGGTTTAGTTCACATTTCTCAAATCGCCCATGAACACATCGCTACACCAAACGATGTTTTGAAGACTGGCGAAAAGGTTCAAGTTAAAGTCTTAGAAGTTCACCCAGATGCACACCGGTTGGCATTGTCAATCAAGGCATTGAAGGAAAAGCCAGCAACGGCTGACGAACCTAAGCATGAAGCACCAAAGCACCGTGAAGCAGCACCTACCACCATGTCAACTGACGATGATGACGCTGGCTTTACGTTAGGCGACTTAATTGGCGATCAATTAAAGAATGCCGGTAAAGATAACGACTAAGGACTGAGTTCTGGTCATAATGAGTTTCAAAACAGGTTGGGACGAACGTTGATTCGCGCCAACCTGTTTTGTTTTGTTAAGCAGTTTATTTGAAAAGAGGGATGTTTTATGAGTATGCCAACGATTGCGATTGTTGGTCGGCCAAACGTCGGTAAATCCACGATTTTTAACCGGATTGCCGGTGACCGGATTTCGATTGTCGAAGATACCCCTGGGGTTACCCGGGATCGAATCTACACCCACGGTGAATGGCTGGGAACAACGTTTAGTCTGATCGATACAGGCGGAATCGATGTTGGGGATGAACCGTTTTTAAAGCAGATCACCCAACAAGCTGAAGTGGCGATTGACGAAGCTGACGTGATTGTGTTTGTGGTCAGTGTTCGCGAAGGCGTAACCGATGCGGATGAAAAAGTCGCTCAGATTCTGTACAAGGCGAATAAGCCGGTTGTGTTAGCAGTCAATAAAGCTGATAATCCAGAGATTCGTCAAGAAATTTACGACTTCTATTCACTTGGATTTGGCGATCCTTATCCAATCTCTGGTTCCCATGGTTTGGGACTTGGGGATTTACTGGATGCCGTAATTAAAGCCTTTCCTGATAAAGATGGCGAGGCTGAAGATGATAGTATCCGGTTCAGTTTGATCGGTCGACCAAACGTTGGGAAGTCATCATTGGTCAACGCCCTTTTAGGCGAAGACCGGGTGATCGTATCTGACATTGCCGGGACGACTCGAGATGCGATCGATACCAAGTTCGTGGACGAAACCGGTGCTGAATTCACGATGGTGGATACCGCCGGGATTCGGAAGCGTGGGAAGGTTTATGAAAACACCGAGCGATACAGTGTGATGCGGGCGATGAAGGCCATCGATAATTCCGACGTTGTGTTGTTTGTGTTGAACGCCGAAGAAGGCATTCGTGAACAAGATAAGCGGGTTGCCGGTTACGCCCATGAAGCTGGCCGGGGGATCATCATCGTAGTCAACAAGTGGGATGCGTTGAAGAAAAACAACCAAACCCTGCACGATTTTGAAATTCACGTTCGCGAAGAATTCCAATACCTCGCTTATGCGCCAATGATTTTTGTTTCCGCGAAGACCCATCAACGACTGGGTGAACTCCCAGCCTTGATCAAGACGGTTGCAACCAACCACGAAAAGCGGGTTCAATCAGCAACCTTAAATGACGTGATCATGGACGCAATTGCGATGAATCCAACACCAAACGTTAATGGGAAGCGACTTCGAGTTTACTATGCGACTCAGGTTGCTGTTCAGCCACCAACTTTTGTGGTTTTCGTGAATGATCCGGACTTGATGCACTTTTCTTACGAGCGTTATTTGGAAAATCAGATCCGTGAACACTTCGATTTTACGGGGACACCGATCCACATTATCGAACGTCGCCGTAAGTAGTTGAAACCATTGATAGACGGGCGATGGGAGCCTTTTTTGAGAATTTAGTTAAAAAAAGGGTGAAATCACCGATTTATTCGGTATCAAACGCTAAAAAGCCTTGCTATGAAAGGCTTTCTGTGCTATCTTTGATACAGAAATGATGCGGACTCCCGTTATTATTTCATAGCTTGATTCACTTAATGATCAGCTAGATGAGATGATCATGTTACTCATCATAATTCATCCAAGGAGGTGAATCATTCATGGCAAATAAAGCACAACTCGTTAACGATGTCGCTGCTGCAACCGGCTTAACTAAGAAGGATGCAACTGCAGCGGTTGATGCAGTATTTGATTCAGTTCAAGCAACTTTGGCTAAGGGCGAAAAGGTTCAATTAATCGGCTTTGGTAACTTCGAAGTTCGCGAACGGGCAGCTCGTAAGGGTCGCAACCCACAAACGGGCGACGAAATTCAAATTCCTGCAAGCAAAGTACCAGCATTCAAGCCTGGTAAAGCTTTGAAGGATGCTGTTAAATAATTTTATTTAATGGTGAGCCAATCCGGTTAATTCGGGTTGGTTTTTTTTGTAGAGTGTGGAGAGAGGTGTTTAGGGACTGGAGCCTAAGGGACTTCCACCAGAATTCCCGGTTTTTGGGGATTGTGGTGGAAGTCCCTTAGGTGCAAGTCCCTGCCTCTCGGAACACGTTTAGTCTCGAGGACAGAAACGAGTAGCGTGTGGAGAAAAACTGCTTGGTATCGCCAGTGGTCTTAGGTGTACTTTCAGTTTTCGAAACACGTTTCGGCACGGTAGCCGCAAAAACAGCAGTGAGCATAGACTGGAACAGGAATCAATACAATGCCCTAAAACCAGTTATTCATTAATCACCGTAACGGTAAACCGTTAAACGAACCACCTCAATCTCAACGTCTACTGCCACCCCTCAAACAAATAACTTGGTTTCATCCCCAAACTATGCTAACGTTAACAGTTGCGATTAATTTGATCATGGAGGACAACAATGAGCTATTCACAAACAGCGTTGGATGCGTTACAACGTGGGCAACTCGATGAGTTTAAAAAGGCCTACGCCAGTGCATTGCGACATGATGATGACGATATGTTATACAGCTTAGCCGAGGAATTGTATTCACTTGGTTTTTTAAATCAAGCTCGGCGAATTTATGAAAAATTACTTGAACGGTACCCTGAAGAAGATGATATTCGGGTTGATTTAGCCGATGTGTTACTTGAAGACGATCAAAACGATAAGGCCCTAACCTTGTTAAATCAGGTTAAATCGGATTCGCCGGCGTACGTCCGGGCGTTGATGGTTGCGGCCGATCTGTATCAGACTCAGGAATTGTTTGAAGTAAGTGAACAAAAATTACTGGAAGCCCGGCAACTTGAACCTGAGGAACCCGCCATTGAATTTGCGTTAGCAGAACTTTACTTTACGATGCGTGAATTTCGGAAGGCGATTGCGCTGTACCTCGACTTGATCAAGCAAGGGATCACCCAATTAAGTGCGGTGAACTTGGTTGAACGGTTAGGGGTGGCGTACGCCAATGCGGGCCGTTTTGAGCAAGCTATTGGGTATTTAAAACAAATTCACCCGGGTGACATGACGCCGGACGTGAAATTTGAAACCGGCTTTACCTACCTGCAACTTAAGGATTATAAGCCGGCGATTGATCTGTTGACTGAGTTAAAGGAAAGTGATCCGCATTATACCAGCTTGTATCCGTACCTTGGTCAAGCACTGGTCGCTGAAAATCAATTAGAAGACGCTTTAAAGGTCCTTCAAGAAGGCTTGGGCGTCGATCAGTATAATGAAAAACTCTGGGCTTACGCAGCCGATATTGCGGCCAGATTAGAGGATGAGGACCTGACTGAGTCCTACCTGAAAAAGGGCAATGAGCTGGATGCCGATGATTTAGATATTGTGATCAAGCTTTCTAACCTCTACGTCAAACAGGGCCGTTGGCAAGATGTGATTGATTTCTTAACGGGTTACGTTAAGGAAGATAACACCGATCCGCAAATTTATTGGAATCTGGCTGTTGCGTATGTCCAAACGGAACAACTCGAACTTGCGCAACGCTACTATCAAGCGGCGCTACCATACTTTATGGATCAGGCCGATTTCTTGAAGCCAGCCGTTTACTTCTTTAGAGAAATGGGCGATCGTGAAACAGCCATGAAACTATTGCGGGCTTACGTGAAAGTGGTCCCGGATGATGCTGAAATGGCATTGATGTTGGAAAATGAAGAGTTAATGGACTAAAGTCCGATATATTTAGACAAAAAAGCAGCCCCGTAAATCCTCAAAAATGAGATTTACGGGGCTGCTTTACGTTAGGCCGTTAGTTATATAAATGATGGCTTAAAGAGGCTTAGTCTTCAGGATTAGCCCAAATTTCCTTAATTTTACCTTCAATTTCAGGTTGAATCTCGGGATGTTCTTCTAGGTAACGCATTGAGTTGGTTTTTCCTTGGCCGATATGTTCACCGTTGTAGGAATACCATGCCCCGGACTTTTTGATCACGTCGTTTTCGACTGCTAAGTTAAGCAGGTCCGAAATTCGAGAGAGACCTTTACCAAAGACGTTTTCAACTTCGATTCGCTTGAAAGGTGCGGCAACTTTATTCTTGGTGACCTTAATTTTGGTCAGTTTCCCGGTAACGACCATCTTATCGCCGGAGCCTTCCTTAACCTGTTCGTTACCAAAGACTTCCATTCGAATCGATGAGTAGAATTTGAGCGCCCGACCACCGGGGGTGACTTCGGGGTTCCCAAACATCACACCCACTTTTTCACGTAATTGGTTGATGAAAATCATGGTACAGTTGTTCTTGTTGACGGCACCAGATAGTTTCCGCAACGCTTGTGACATTAAGCGGGCTTGTAACCCAACGTGGGCGTCACCCATTTCGCCTTCAATTTCGGCTTTGGGCACCAAAGCGGCAACTGAATCCACAACGATTAGGTCAACGGCGGCACTGGAAGCCAAGGCATCGGCAATTTCAAGGGCCTGTTCACCGGTATCGGGTTGTGACAAAAGTAGTTTGTCTAGGTCAACACCAAGGGCCTTCGTGTAAACGGGATCCATGGCGTTTTCAGCATCAATGTAGGCAACGGTACCGCCATCATGTTGCATCTGAGCAACGGCTGCCAAGGCGAGGGTGGTCTTCCCAGAAGATTCTTGACCATAAATTTCAATGATCCGCCCCTTAGGATAACCGCCACCAATGGCATGATCCAGGGACATTAAACCGGTGGAGAAGCGTTGCACTTCGGTCAGGGGACTGTCGCCCATTCGCATGACAGCGCCTTTTCCGAAATTCTTTTCAATTTTACTCAACGCCTTGTCTAATTCTGCTTGACGTGCTTTTTGATCTTCAGTTTGGGCTTTAGTAGGTTGTTTTACTTTATCTGAACCGATGGGTTGATATGCCATAATAGTTTGTAACCTCCATGAGTTTTAACGAACATTTGTTCTCTGAGTATCTAGCATACCATGATTTAAGGGGAATGCAAAGCAAACGGACCAAATAATCGAACCTACGTTTGAATTAGTGACTAAAGTTCAAGTATGACGGGCAATCAAGCGAACCTAAAAAGATGATGAGACGAAAAAGTTTTTCGTTATGGCGAACGGTAGCTCAAAAAATGGTTAAAATTGAAACTTGTTAAAATGAAATCGGGAAGGTGATGCGTAGATATAGGTGGCGAAAGTTAGTGATAAATAAAAAGTTACTTTAACTCAATAACAAAAATAAAAAAACACCCAATCAATGCGGGCGTTTGAAAAAGTTCTTAGTCGGGCGAGCGTAGGTAAACCCTTCACCACTGGCTTCGTTCACATCAAAAATCGTCATAAAAGCCTGTTTATCATGACCGTTCACGATCATCTGCAGATCATGTAATTCACTCGGACTCACAACGACGTAAAGAATGGGGCGATCCTGGTGCGAATAGCCACCCTGACCATTAATGATGCTGACCCCACGTTCCAGACTGGTCATCACGTCATCGATAATGGCCTGATAGTCGTTGCTGATAATCAACACGCCTTTAGCAGCGTAAGTACCGCTTAGGATAAAGTTGACTAGCCGCGAGAATACGTAAGCACAAAGTAGCGTGTAGGCCATATGTGAAATATCGATGTAAACCAGCGAAGCAAACAAGACCACGACATCTAACCAGAGTAGCGTCTGACCCATTGGGATGCCCCGGAACCGTTCAAGAATTCGCGCAATGATATCCGTGCCGCCAGTGGTACCACCAAATCGATACAAAAGGCCACTTCCGGCCCCACCAGTAATTCCCGCAGCTAAGGCGGCCAAGAACAAATCATGGTGGAGATCGATACTAACCGGCACGCGTTGCCAGATCCATAGGAACGCGGCTAACATTATCGTGCCATATAAGGTATAAATAATCGTGCGACGTCCGAGAAAATGGTAACCGATCCAAATTAACGGAATATTAATGATGATCGTCGCATAGGCGGGGTCAATGTGAAATAGGGCTCTCAAAATCAGCGTAACCCCACTAATGCCACCATCAGCAAGCTGGTTAGCAATGTTGAAAACGACCAACGCAAATGCGTACGCTGCACACCCAATGGTGATCATTAATAAATCCAATAATCGAATCCGTTCCTCAGTAGCTGAATGTGTCATACAACCACTCCCTTCAAGTCCAATACCCTCGATTAACGACCTTTAAAGTAGCCGTTTTAATGCGAATTCTAGGCTTAACATCATCATAACAGATTATCTGTTACGGCCGCAATGTTACCGTTTGCAATCAGTCAGATACTTCTCTCAACGTGATGGCTATGTTAAACTAGTAAGGAATTTGAAAGGGCGAATTTAACGATGAGAATTGAAACTTTACCTGAAGAGTTTTTAACAGCACGACCAATTATTGATACCATTGAGGCGGCTGGGTTTGAAGCCTATTACGTTGGCGGATCCGTGCGTGATACCTTATTGGGCCTACCCATTCATGATGTCGATATTGCAACCAGTGCGTACCCCGAAGAAGTGAAGGGGCTATTTAAGCGGACCGTTGATACGGGCATTGAACACGGCACGGTTATGATTTTGGACCACGGTACCGGTTACGAGACGACAACGTTTCGAACGGAATCAGGGTACCAAGATTATCGGCGACCGGACGCGGTTCAATTCGTGCGGTCGTTAAAGGAGGATCTAAAGCGGCGTGATTTTACGATCAATGCGTTAGCGTTGAAGACGGACGGCACCGTGATCGATTATTTTGATGGGTTGCGCGATTTGGAACAACACCAGATTCGCGCAGTGGGCAATCCGGAAGACCGGTTTAATGAAGACGCCTTGCGGATGATGCGCGCAGTGCGGTTTGCCAGTCAGCTTAACTTTAAAATCGATGACCAAACCGTTGCGGGAATCGCTCACCACGGGCAACTTTTGACCAAAATTGCGGTGGAACGAATCCACGTTGAATTTGTGAAATTGCTTCAAGGCCAGTGGCCGGCTAAGGGACTAAACGTGTTTTTAGACACGGGTTTATACCAGTACTGTCCAGGCTTTGCTGACCAAAAAGCGGCGTTAGTGACACTCGCTGAGCACCTCAAAACGGGACTCAGCAACGAAACAGCCGTGTGGACCGCGATTGCGACGGCCTTTCAGTTATCAACCAGCCAACTTGGCAAGTTATTGAAGAGCTGGAAGAGTGCCAATCAGTTGATTACGGACTCACAGACGGCCTTAACCGCGGTGCAAGCAATTCTGGCCGATCAGGTTGATGATTGGTTGCTCTACCAAACCGGATCAGCGTTGATTGGTATCGCCAATGAAGTTGCTCAGGTCTTTGAACCAGCGCACTACGAAACAAGCGCCTTGCAACAGCAGTACGACCAATTGCCAATTAAAACTAAAAAAGCCCTTCAAGTTACCGGCCAAGATCTGATGCAGGCCGGCATCAAACCGGGTCCTGATTTAGGGAAGAGTTTACAGTACCTTGAACGACAGGTTGTCACGGGACAAGTCGCTAATGAATCAGTAACCCTCGTGGCGGCAGCCTTAGCGTATTTAAATTAAACATAGAAAGCGTGACATGATGCAAACCTTACGAGCAGAAAATTTGACGCGGACATATGGTGAAAAGACACTGTTTGACCAAATCAGCTTTATTATCAACGAAAATGACCGAATCGGCCTGATTGGGACGAACGGGAGCGGCAAAACGTCGTTACTCAATACCTTGGCGGGACTAAGCCAGTATACCGGTGACGTGATTACGCCAAATGACTACAGTATTGCATACTTGAAGCAAGAACCCGAATTTGATGACCAACAAACGGTGATGGACGCGGTGTTTGCGGGTTCTCAAAAAGTATTTAAGATCATCCGTTACTACGAAGCCACTTTGGCCGCCTACAGTGATGATCCCGAAAACGAAAAGAAGCAGCAACAGTACATGGCCGCCGAAGCCCAAATGAACGAAGCGGATGCATGGAACGCTGAAAGTGACGTTAAAACGATTTTGACGCAACTACACATTACCGATTTGAACCAAACGATGGGGACTTTGTCTGGTGGTCAACGTAAGCGGGTCGGCTTGGCGCAAGTGTTGATTCAAGCCCCAGACTTATTGCTGTTAGACGAACCTACCAACCATTTGGACTTTGATTCTATTGATTGGTTGCAAAACTACCTAGCAAACTACAAGGGCGCCTTACTTGTCGTTACCCATGACCGGTACTTCTTGGATCAAGTTGCAAACCACATCTGGGAACTATCCTTTGGCCGGTTATTCAATTACGATGGCAACTACCAAGATTTCGTGGCGCAAAAAGCCCAACGGGTTGAATTAGAGGCTGCTCAAGAGCATAAACAACAGCAACTCTACAAACAAGAATTAGACTGGATGCGAGCGGGTGCTCACGCCCGGTCAACCAAGCAACAGGCTCGAATTAACCGGTTTAACGACTTAAAGGATAATTTGGGCACTCGACAGGTTGAACAAGATGTTGCCATCGACTTAGGTCAAACGCGGTTAGGTAAACAGGTTATTGAACTTAAGGACGCTAACTTGACACTGGACGATCACGCGATCCTCCGGGACTTTAACTTGCTGGTTCAGGCTGGTGATCGCATCGGTATTACCGGTGAAAATGGTGCCGGAAAGTCCTCACTGTTAAACGTGATGGCGGATAAGTTACCGTTAGGCTCTGGGACGTTAACCATCGGTGAAACGGTTAAACTAGCTTACTACACGCAACGAACGGAACCAATTCCGGATGATAAGCGGATCATTAATTACCTGAGTGAAGTTGGACATAACGTTCGCGACAAGGATGGTAACGCCATTTCTGTTTCTGAACTATTGGAGCAGTTCCTGTTCCCACGGTTTATGCACGGGACGCTGATTCGTAAATTATCTGGTGGTGAAAAACGGCGGCTGTACTTGCTGAAGCTGTTGATGGAACAGCCAAACGTGTTGTTCTTAGATGAACCAACCAACGATTTGGATATTTCAACCTTAACGGTGCTGGAAGATTACGTTAGCCGGTTTAACGGGACCGTCATCACGGTTTCTCATGACCGGTATTTCTTGAATAAAGTCGCTGATAAATTACTGATCTTCAACGGTAACGCGCAGATTGACCGGTACAGTGGGATGTTTACCGATTACTTGGCTGATCACCAAACGGCGGTTAAAGAGACTAATAGTGCAGCAAAGGCTAAACCAAAGCAGGAAGCTGAACCAGCGGCGCCGGCTAAAAAAGAGAAAACGAAGCTCACGTATACGGAACAAAAAGAGTGGGAAACCATCGAAGACGAAATCGATGCGCTAGAAACCAAGAAGAGTGACCTCGAGGCACAGATGGCCGATAACGGTGACAATTATGGTAAACTAGCGACATTACAGGCTGACGTTGAAGCAACTGATCAGGCGCTTGATGAGAAGATGGCGCGTTGGGACTATTTGAGCCAGTATGCCGAAGACTAAGTCGAAATTTTAAGAGAAGAGAGAGGTTGTTACCATGTTAGAAGATGCTTACTTAAACTTGGCGCGTTATGTGTTAGAAAACGGCCACCGCAAGACCGACCGCACGGGAACCGGGACAATTAGTACCTTTGGTTACCAGATGCGGTTTGATTTAAGCGAGGGCTTTCCACTGTTAACGACCAAGAAGGTACCATTTGGTCTGATCAAGAGCGAACTGTTGTGGTTCTTACATGGTGATACCAATATTCAGTATCTCCTGAAACATCACAATCACATTTGGGATGAATGGGCGTTTAAGAATTACGTGACTTCAGCCGATTACCACGGACCTGACATGACCGATTTTGGGCGCCGGTCACTGGTAGATGCCGATTTTAACCAGGCCTACAAGCAAGAAATGAATCAATTTTGTGACCGAATCGTCAACGACGACCAATTTGCTGCTAAATACGGCACGTTAGGTAACGTTTACGGCGCTCAATGGCGTGCTTGGAAGACGAGTCAGGGCGATACGATCGACCAACTGAGCAACGTGATCGACCTGCTGAAGACGCACCCTGATTCTCGGCGGATGATCGTCTCGGCTTGGAATCCGGAAGATGTGCCCAGTATGGCGTTGCCACCATGTCACACGATGTTCCAATTCTATGTAGCGGATGGCAAGCTAAGCTGTCAGCTTTATCAACGTTCAGCTGATATTTTCCTAGGGGTGCCGTTTAACATTGCGAGTTATGCGCTGTTAACGTGCTTGATTGCCAAAGAAGTTGGCTTAGAACCTGGTGATTTCGTTCACACTCTGGGTGATGCCCATATTTACAGCAATCACATTGACCAAATCACCACCCAACTTAAACGGACGCCAGTTGAGGCCCCTCAACTGGTACTGAATCCAGAAAAGACCAGCATCTTCGACTATGATATGACCGATATTAGCGTTACCAACTACCACCCAGCACCGGCCATTAAGGCGCCGGTCGCAGTTTAGGAGGCCGCGGATGATTTTTGTATGGGCAGAAGATCAGCAACACGGTATTGGGTATCAAGGGACCTTGCCTTGGCACCTACCAGCTGATTTAGCGTTCTTTAAGAAAACGACGACGGGCCACACCCTTGTATCCGGTAGCCGAACGTTTGCAAGTTACAAGAAGCCGTTACCTAACCGAAAACACGTGGTCCTCACCAACGACTGTGAGACGCCGTATCCGGATGGCGTGGTAGTACTTCATCACGTTGATGAGGTCTTGGCGTACGAACGTGAGCATCCGGATGAAACGTTAATGATCAGTGGCGGGGCGCAGGTATTTGCGAGTTTACTGCCCTACGTCAAAACGTTGATTCGAACTCGCGTGGCACATACGTTTAAAGTTGACACTGTGATGCCAACGATCGATTACACGCAGTTTGAACTGGTCGATTCACAAGTGAGAGCGGCCGATGACCGTAATCCATATGAATTAACGTTTGAGCGGTGGGAGCGAAAGTGATGCGTTTGCATTCGTTTTGATTAAATCGCATTAAAAATAGGCATCTAAGGACTCTCGTCAGATGCTTAGATGCCTATTGTCTTAGTGAATTAAAGTTATGCGTATAGCAAGACTGAAAAATACATCAAAATGGTCCCTAACAGCACAAATAAATGCCAAATCACGTGCCCAAACTTAATGCCCTTAAAGGAGTAGATCACCGCGCCTAATGTGAACGCAACGCCTCCCAACACCAGTAAGATAAAGCCGTGAATACCGAGACCGTTATACAGGGGTTTGAAGCCTAGCACGCAAAACCAGCCCATGACCACGTAAATAATGGTCGACAACTTTTGGTATTTACCAAGCCAAAGGGACTTATAAATGACCCCCAAGATGGCCATCGCCCAGATAACACCGAAGATGGTCCAACCCAAGGCGCCCTTAATGACGACTAGGCAGTATGGCGTGTAGGTCCCCGCAATCAGTAAGTAAATCGCACAATGATCGAAAATCTGGAAGAGGTGGCTGGCTCTGGTGAACACCAGACTGTGAAAGAGGGTCGATGCCAAGTAAAAGATGACCAGTAGCGCACCATACAGCGAATAAGCAGTGATGCGCATGGCCCCGCCAAGTTGAACGCCGCGAATGATGAGCAAGACTAGCCCAGCGATACTTAGGCCAACACCGATGCCGTGGGTAACGGCGTTTAACACCTCGTTAACAATTTGGTAACGCCTGGATGGTTGTGCGGTATGTTGTGGTGATGATTGACTCAAGAAAAAGCCTCCATTCAGTGGCACCAGTTGGGGTTGATTGCGTCATTAACCAACAGATGCCGTGAAATTGTTAGATTATTCGTGACAATTGTCCGGTAAAACAGCCATTAAGCCGTTAAGATGATGATTTGGAACGATTATCCGGTCGAATGTGAATGAAAGTCACCGCTAAATCTGCTATACTATTAGCGAATCGTTTTCATGCTACTGACTAATTGTAGCATGAAATTGACAACATTGGGTAAGAAAGCGTGGTTATAACCAATCATGGCAACTGTCAAAATTGTAACGGATTCTTCCGCCGGCTTAACCGACGAAGAAGTCGAAAAGTATCACATTACGATCGTCCCATTAACGGTCATGATCGATGATGTCGTTTACGTTGAACGACGAACCATCACCAACGAAGAGTTCATTGATAAAATGGAAAGTGCCAAAACTTTTCCTAAAACGAGTCAACCACCATTGGGTGACTTCATCAAGGTCTTTGATGACCTTGGCGCTGATGGCAGTCCAATCGTGTGCTTGAACATGCTGGAAGCGATTAGTGGCACCGTTCATACCGCTGAACAAGCGGCAACGATTTCAAAATCGGATGTTACGGTGGTTGATAGCCAAACAACTGACCGGGCACTGGCCTTTCAGTGTATCGAAGCGGCGAAGTTAGCAGCGGCTGGCGCATCCGTCGACGAAATCGTTGCGATGACCAAGAAAGTTCAAGACAACACCCGGCTTTACATGGGTGTGATGACCCTTGACAACTTAGTTAAGGGTGGCCGGATCAACCGAATGACAGGGGCTATCTCATCACTGCTGAACATCAAGATCGTGTTGCAGGTTGGTAACGGCGAACTTAATATCCGGACGAAGGGTCGGGGTGTTAAGACGATCGATCGGTATTTCGACAAAGTCTACGAACAAATGGCGAAAACGCCTAAGATCAAGCGATCGGGATCTCTCACGTCAAGGCGACTGAGATGGTCAACAAGTTACTTGAACACTTGAAACCCCTGTTCCCAGATATTGATATCGTAGTTCGCGAAACGGTGCCAATCATTGCGTCGCATGGTGGCCCAGGGCCTTTGCGTTAATGTACTACTTTGACGATTAGGCCTTAATCAGTGTGAACGAACAAACTCAGTGACAACTCCGGATGGAATGTACCCTAACCATCTGGAGTTTTTACTTATCTAAATGTTAAACTAGTAGCTAAAGGAGTGACAACATGCGACGAGGATTAAAATGGGTGGGAATCCTGATTGGCCTGCTGATCATTATCGGCGGTGGCCTCTGGTGGTTCCAGCAGCGAAATCAATCAGCAACGCCGATAACTACGCATCACGTGACCCCAACTAAGTCAGTTCGAGTAGTTGCGGTTGGTGATTCACTGACTCAGGGGATCGGCTATGCGGATGATCATCAGGGGTACTTGCCGATGCTCAAACAACAACTTGAAACGGATTACCGAGTTAAGGTGCGGACCCAAAACTTCGGCATCGGCGGTGAACGCAGTGATCAGATCGACAAACGAGTGACCCATAAAGCCCGCTTGCGGTTAGCACTAAAACGTGCGGATGTGATTGCCGTGACGGTTGGGGGTAACGACCTATTACAAAAACTGGAAAAGAATATCTTGGTTGACTCAAGCAGTCAATTAGCCGCTAAGCTGGCACCCGCTAAGGTGACGTATCAGCAAAAGCTGACGCAGTTGATTCAAGATATTCACCAAGTAAACCCTAAAGCTCAAGTTTACCTATTCGGCATTTACAACCCGGTTTACGTTTACTTTTCAACCGCATCGATGATTACAGATGCTGTTGATCAGTGGAACCAGGTGAACCAAAAGGTGGCCAGTCAAGTTAGTGGGACACACTTTGTAACCATTAATCAGCAACTGAGTTACGGTCAGTATCAATCCGAAACTGCTAAGGCCAAACTAAAACAGGAAACCAAAAAGACCAACCAGCAATACGTTGATCCGGCGGAAGTCGAAAAACTACTGCAGGATCAAACCAGTGATGAAAAGAACGATTATTTATCAACCCATGATCATTTCCATCCGAATAAGCGAGGTTATACGATCATGGCGAAACAGTTGAAACAAGCGATTGGCCAGCACGTGAACTGGTCAACGCGCAATTAATGAGTAATGGAGGGGTATTTTGACAACACCAACAAGACAACAAACGCCAAAAAAACGAGGCGTTAATCCGTGGAAGTGGGCGTTTATTACACTGGCAGCAATTTTGATCATTGGGTTTGGCTACCTTGGCACCCAAATGCTGCGGGCCGGTTCGGAGCAAGTTAAACCAGCCACCAGCACGCCAACGTCAGCGGCCAGCTTTAACGTCACCCTGAATAAGAAACAGTTAAACGCGATGGCGGCCTACTATTTGGATCAATACCAGACCGAGAGTAAGCAAAAAGTCACTTACCAATTGAAGTTAACGATGATGCGGTTTTGACCGGCCAAACCAAATTACTAGGCTTACCAGTCAATTTTGGGTTATCATTAACGCCAAAGGTTTTAGCGAACGGCAACGTTCAACTTAAAGCGAAAAAATTAGCCGTTGGTGAATTAAGTATTCCCGTTAAGGCCGTTATGAGTTATATTAAGGCTCAGTACAATCTGCCGAAGTGGGTGGACCTAGATGTGAAGCAAAAAACCATTACGATGGATCTGCACCGCTTCCGGACCAACGGCGTTCAGTATCGCGCCCAACAAATCGATATGTCGGGTGACGGCCACTTTGAGTTTAAAGTGCTCGTGCCTAAGACCAAGTCTTAACCGTAAAGGAGTGTTGATATGCGACAAAGCTTTTACCAATTTTTAATGACCCAACGTAACCCAGAAGATTATGAACCCGTGGCGGAATTTGCGAACAACGCTTTTTACGACCAAGGGTTTCCAAAGCAAGAAACGCACTTTGATGAGTTATCCAAATACCTGGAGGAAAACGCCCCATATTTGCCATCGATGACCATTTTTGATGACGCTTGGGTGCTTTATCAGGCGCAGGATTAAGTACAGCGTATCTGAGTGACTAATCAAACACGTGCAAAAAGGGACTTCAATAGGCAGATCCAGAAACGGATCTACGTATCGAGGCCCTTTTTTATTGAAAATAGTTGATAATTTTGTTCGAAGGGGTACGCTTACTTAGTAAAGGGGGGATTGCAATGAACTTAAAAAGAATCACGGTGACTGGATTGACGTTAGCGCTAGGACTTGCTGGTTTAATGGGGACCGCTAACGCCGCAACTAAGGCCACTACAACGAGTCACTATCAACTCGTCACAAAAAAGACAACAGTGGGTCGGGTAACCATTCCGGCTAACACCCGAGTTTATGTGACCTACTTTTCTAAGAAGAATGGTCAGAAATATGCGACCATTGAATTGAGCACGTTGCGTTACCAAATTAGACACGCAACAACCGCAACATATTTGAAGGTGCGGGTTAACCATAATCTGAAAGCCGTTAAATCGGTCGCAATGGATCAATTACCAGTGATGTGGCAACCCAAAACCAACGTTACCGATCAGGGTCGTCAGGATCAAAACGCCACCATTCGGTTTACCAGTGATGGTTATGTCGAATACTTTAAGAATGATCAAGCGACGACTAAACCTACTTCGTCGACCAAAGTTACCAAATCAGTGGCTAAAGGTCAGACAACATACGTATATGCCAAGCATAATATGTTAAAACTACCTGATAAGAAAATCAGCAATAAGAGAAATTACCGCTATCGGTTAATGGTTCACTTTAACGGGGCACAGGTTGCGGATACTAATGCTGCGCTCAGTTATTCGGTTGGCAGTAAGCGAAACCTTTTCTATACGCTAGCAGGAAATGCTTGATTGACGGATGAACTGTGCTGTTTGGAGAGCGTTGAAGGCTTTGATCAGACACTTTCTTTTCAAATCAGTAGCTGCTAGTCCTTAATTAAAAGTCCGTATATCGGGCTTTTTTTGTTCTGTTCTAAAAGGAACGGTTACTTTGACGGAACAATTTCACAATCAGGTAGCGAGATTGACCGTAATAATTGATATAATGATGGGTAATGATTAAAGGGGGATGTTTATAAATGAATAAGCAATTTTTAAGTAGGGGCACAGGTTTATCGATTTTAAATAAAAAACATCGGCGTAACTCACAGGGGGATTTAGCATGTCAAAATTAACTAAAGTGAGCGCTATCATCGTTGCATCCGCTGGTATTGCCGGTACAATCATCACCACGAATGCGATCGACGCTGCCGCAAAAACGAAATTTCGGTACTACGAAAATATCAAGGACAACGACTACAAAGTGGTTAATAAGAAAGCCGTTATTTACAGCAACGGCAAGCTCAATCATAAGACTGGTGCCAGACTTGGTGCCTATGGGGCTTATGTCACTGGTTATTATGCATCGCACGTCACGGTGAATGGGAAAAAGGCGGTTTACTATAAGTTCAAAACAGACTCTGGACACACCGGTTGGGTATGGCGCGGCTGGTTGAGGAAGGTTTCGTATAAGGCGCCGACTACTAACTCTGATTCAAAGTCAACACCCAAGGTTCCAGTTAACGCTACCGGTAACTGGGGTAAAAGTGACTACGAGCGGTTGGCAAAAGGAAAATTTTCAATGAGTATTGCCAAATATCGTCAAGGCTTTATTGATACTGTCAATCAAGAACGCGCTTCTCGGGGACTTGACGCATTGAGCGAAGATGCTGGTTTAGACTCAATTGCGACTAAACGTGATCCTGAAACGATCATTAACGGTGGCCATACTGATGCTAATGGTCATTATATTTTTATGGAATATGCCAAAGATAGTGGTATTTCCTACGCTCGTGCTGAAGTTTTGGGTATGGAATCTGTTAATACAATCAGTCACGGCCTTAGTTCCAGTGAAAATATTGACACGACTATCAAATTGAACACCGTTGTCGATGACTCTTACAGCGCTGGTAAGGCGGCCGTTTTGGCTTATATCTACGATGATGAAGAACATACTAATGGTCACCGCGATATTTTATTAAATGCTAGTTATAACGTGATTGGGATTGGCGCAACTTGGATCAAAGATAACGATGTTGTTTCTAATACTGCCATTCTTGGTGCCAAATAATGGTCGCTGACGACGTCACACGATAGTCACAATGCAATATTGAACTAACGAGACGGGGAAAACAATGTCCTCAAAAATGTAACACGAGACAAGTTTTACAAAATTGATCCACATACAAGCATCGAATTTAGCCGTAAGTCCTTGGAAACAGGTTTTTTTTGATGTCTTGAAGTCAGGATAGAATCTTCGAACAGGTGTTACTCAAAATATAAATTCTGTATGTTGATGATCAATGCTTTGTAATTTGAATCGTTGTGTGCCCTCTAATCTGCCCACCTGAGATTTTAGAATAGTAGGGTTTCGGATAAGGAATATTTCTTACTATGCCAATTAGCAACACTGATGCGCATACACATGTTCAGTCTTCGAAAGTTGAATTGCATGATGACGTTGGATTGTGTTACCCAGCATTTCAAAAAAAGGCTGCTTTAGTACCACAGCCCTATACGATTAAATTTGATTTTTCGGAGTTTGGAATCATATCGACACGCAGGTAATCTGCTGTTTGTGTTGTCACGGAGCAGGTGGCATTGAGTGTTCTGTTCCTGGTTTTGCGATTCCCAGGCTCATACGAGAATACGATTGCGGCATGTCCAGTATGGTTACCACCAAATTGGCAATACTTGCGCGCGACACCATAGTGCCTTTGAACAGCTCGCCTTTATGGGTAAGTTCGTAGTTTATTTCTTTATCATCAGTCATGTAAGCAGCGCGAATAATCGTGTAATTCAAACTAGAACCTTCAATGACTTTAGCTGCTCGTCGGGTATTTTCTTTGGTCTCATGTCCAACGGTTTTCTCGACCCATGAACCAAATGGCTCCGGAGTTTCGTGATATAAACCAGAACCGGTGACCCAAATCAACTGATGGACATGATGCTTTGACATAGCAGAAACAATGTTTGTTGCCATGCGCTCCATATCGCCGACAAGATTAGCATAAACGACGTCTTGACCTTTCATCACCGAATCAAGTCGCTCAGAGTCATTGACATCACCTTCAATCACTTGTTCACGTTCATTATTTATCACTTTGATGCGACTCGCATTGCGGAGAAACAACGTCAAATGAACATCATTCTTTGTTTGCATTTTATCGCGTACGATTCTCGCGACTCGTCCATTAGCTCCTAAAATTAAGATATTTTTCATGGACGTTCCTCAATTCGTTGAAAGGAGATAGTAACATCACCAGATGAACGAAATTGCGCGAGATTCCCTGTGTTAATATGCCCGATTGGTTGTAAGGGACTGATAATTTCACCGGTTTGCTTGTAAAAGATAACAAAGCTATGGCGGGGAGGCCAGTAAGCGATATCCCCGACACGATATCCACTTGTGTGAGCTTCATTTGCAGGTAAAGCTTGTTTGAACCGATATGTTAATTCACGCGTGTATAAATTGAGCATTGGCAGCTTCATCGGCATTAAGTCGAGTAACGCCCGTGTGGTTGCATTATTCTCGACTTCTGCACTGAGGATGCTCTCGTTGACAATTATTTTGATTTTGGACATTTATATTACCTCCTGTTTAGACGTTGATATGCAATGTAGCGGTTTTTCGTAGGTTCATTAATTGATGGCAGGAATTATGAACTGACTCGTGCTAATTATTTTGGTGCCCAACTGGTCCAAGAACTGATTGTAGTAGAAGCCATTCTTTAGGTTTAACGAATCGCCTAAAGCATAAACTGACAAGGTGTAGCGATGCATTTGATCTGGTGGATTTGGACCAGCATAGTGTGACGCAAAGTACGGCTCTTTCAGGCGATAGAAACGCGACATCCACGAATTTTGTCCCTGGGGGCCATTAAACAGACGACTAAAGTCCATGGGGATTTCGTTTGTTGTCGGTATATTGGTTGCCAGCCAATGAATGAATGGAAAACCCGTACGAGGTACCGCGTCATAATCAATGAGACTGAGCGCAAGAACTTGTGTTTCCCTAGGAATGTCGAGCACGGTGATAGGAAATGAAATGATAGGTTGATTACCATGGCGAACTGTTGCTTGGCTCGTAAACAGTAAAGGCAAATGACCTTGTTCAAGGGATACTTTGATCTGCATTAAATAGCCTCCTAATAAAATGAAGGTTTGCCCCAAGCCGTATTAGGCTCGGCAACACCGATGCTTGTTTTTTTGTAAAGTGTAGGCTTTAAGATAATCTCGCGAATTAAGCGTGCCACTGCTTGTCGAGTCACTTGGGTATCGACGAAAGCTTCACCCTTGGGAATAATCTTGTAATCCAGATGTTCGTCATTGTTATACAACCAAGCCATCCGTAGAAAAGTATAATCAAGCTCACTTTGATCGAACACACTAGCTGCACGTTTAATTTCTGTATAATCGCCCATCATGCGAGCGTTCCAAGCGCCGAATTTTCCTGCTACCTCATCATAGATTCCGAGACCTCCAGCGATAATGATTCGATGGACATGTGCTTGAGTCATTACACGAACGATGCGTTGATTCGCCTCCGCAAAGTGCCCTGTTGCCAAATAAACAATATCTGTTCCAGCGATTGCTGATAACAAGTCATGTTCATTATTCCAATTACCATCAATTAAGGTTACCTGCGGGTTTTGGGCGTACGCCACTAAACGTCGAGTTGCCTGCCGTGCAAATAGTCGTAGTTCAATGTCACGGGATTGTAGGAGTAGAGGGATTAGATAACGGGAGATATTACTAGTCGCACCTAATAAGATTACTTTTTTCATCGTAGTTTCCTTTCTAAGTAGCAGTAAATTATGCTTGAGCGGTCGGGTAGATGGTGAACTCATTGACATTGACGTCGTCGGGTTGTGCAATGGCAAAATCTACGACGCGTGCAACGGCATCAGGACTAATACCGACTGCGCTATACAATGTATTCATTCCTTGTCGGGATCTGTCATCGGTGATTGTGTGTAGTAACTCGGTGTTGATTGCCGCTGGATACAAACTGGTTGTCCGGATATTGGTATGTTCCTTGACACTTTCCATCCGAATGACTTCCATGAGATTACGAACGGCAAACTTGGTGGCACCATATACCCCTGACCCCACAAAGCTCTTGATTCCAGCCACAGAGGAAGTGGTGATAATTTGTCCGTGTTTTTGCTGAGCGAAGATTGGCATGACTGACGCGATGCCATTAAGTACGCCTTTGAGATTGACATCGATCATCGCGTTCCACTCATCAGTCTTAAGTGCGCTAATGGGGGACGTTGGCATAATGCCGGCGTTATTAAAAATGACGTCGACGCCTCCGAATTGTTGCATAGCTAATTTGACTAATTCAACCAAATCAGTTGCTTTGGTGACGTCAGTTTCGCGATAAGCGACTTGACCTCCTCGTTGCTGAATATCAGCAGCGATAGTTGCTAAGCGTTCCTTACGACGAGCACCTAGCACTACTTTTGCACCGTGACTCGCTAAAAGCTTAGCACTAGCTTCGCCGATGCCTGAAGAAGCACCGGTAATGATTACGACTTTGTTATTTACTGTCATGTTGATAATCTCCGTTTCTTATTGTTGTTTGTCTTAAAAATGTAAGCTCTTGTTTACGAGTTTTACTATATGCCTAAATTTAGTCACCCGGAACCGCCATTTAGTTGTATAGGTATCAACCAAAGGTTTATACTAAAACCATAGAGGTGATAAATTGGATTTCGATCAATTACAGACCTTTCTACGGGTTACTCAATTTGGAAGCTTTACCAAGGCTGGTGAACAAAGTTTTGTTTCTGGTACGGCTATTATGAAGCAAATGAATCGATTGGAAAGCGAACTGAACCTTAAACTTTTCATTCGTACTCCCAATGGTGTTAAATTGACGCCACAAGGGGAAACATTTAAGCCTTATGTCATACAATTACTGAACATGTTGAACACAGCAATCGAGGAAACGCGGCGTGCGCGATTTGAGGATAAACAAATTATTCGGTTGGGAACTTCTCTGTTGCATCCCGCCGATCCGTTTATGTCGTTGTGGAAAAATCTCGCTTCAAAGATGCCGAAGTTTCAGATTCGTTTGGTTCAATTAGCGGAAGACTTGAATTCCGACAATCGCGAGTATGCTATGCTGGGCCACAGTAGCGATTTAATGGTGGGTACATTTGACAATACCACTTTGAAACAATCTTTCAGCGCGATTAAACTTGGCGTCTATCACTTCGGTATCGCTGTACGCAGTGATCACCCTCTAGCTCAACTTGAGGAGATTAATTTTTCAGACTTGGTGAATCAAACGATATTGATGGTGCCAAGAGGAATTAGTGAGAAGAATGATTTATTACGGGATGAGTTGCTGACCACGACTCCAAGCATCACGACAATCGATACCACTGGCCGTTACGACATTAATACTTTTAACCAGGCCGTTGAAGAAAACGTTGCGATGATTTCATTGACTCCTTGGAGTAGTATTCATCCAAATCTCGTAACTGTACCTCTTAAAACAGAAATTACAGTATCCTATGGATTATTAAGTGCCAAGTTTCCTGGCAATCGCACGGCATCATTTTTGCAGGAATTTGTACGAACAAATAACAAAGAGTAATGTTAATATTTCATTTCGGCACAGAAACAGTTTACGTCCATTAAAACAGAGTGTTTTATAACGTATGTCATCTATTTAACGAAGAAAAATGGATAGAACGCGATCCTGAAAAATAGGATTTCTATTTTGTCACACCAAAAAAGACTACTATCAAAGTGATCTATTCCAAATGTCCCTCAACCTAAATCGTTGAAGGGCATTTATTTGTTGCGAACAGTCACCGCTATCTGAAGTAGTCAAAAAATGGTAGAATAGACAAGTTAATCAGGCGCCATGGCAGTTTTAAGCGTTGATTGGTTGATTCTTACACGAAGGCAACGTTATCTGTGTGGACAAAGTTAAGTATGTCATAAATTTATAATGCTATAAACAGCCACTCACACCGTAGGCAAACATGTTTCAAATAAATTTCTGTTAATGTTATGAATAAGGTTACGACCAAAAACACCGAGGATAACAACGCTCGGCACAACAAAGGAGTTACAAACAATGGCAACAATTCAATGGTTCCCCGGCCATATGGCCAAGGCCATCCGGCAATTAGAAGAAAACTTACACTTAGTCGATATCGTGTTCGAACTGGTTGACGCACGGATTCCAAGTGCATCCCGCAATCCCGAAATCGAACGGCTCATCAAGGACAAACCCCATTTGATGATCCTCACCAAAAGTGATTTAGCAGATCCAGAGCAAACTCAAAACTGGATCAAGGCGTTTAAAGCCAAGGGCTTACCCGCAATTGCGGTGGATTCTAAAGCTAACATCACCACTAAGACGGTCACCAAAATCGCGCAATCACTACTGGCACAAAAGTTAAGTGATGAAGCGCAAAAAGGACTCAAAGAACGGCCAATTCGGGCTATCACAGTAGGTATCCCAAACGTTGGTAAATCGACCCTGCTTAACCGGTTAGTCAACAAACGAGTCGCTCAAGTTGGTGATACGCCAGGGGTGACTAAGGGGCAGCAATGGCTACGGTCATCATCAAAGTTATCGTTACTAGACACCCCCGGTATTTTATGGCCTAAATTTGACGATGAGCAAACTGGTCAAGAGTTGGCTTTGACTGGCGCTATCAAAGAACAGCGGTTTGCTAGTGATGATGTGGGATTATACGCGCTGCATTTCTTCCGGACTTACTACCCGGACACGTTAGTCGATCGGTATAAGCTAAGCGAGGCTGATCAAGAACTTAGCGATGTTGATTTGTTGTTGAAGCTGACCAAACAATTCGGGATGAAGGACGACTACGACCGGGCGAGTGACCGGTTGATCCAAGATATCCGAAAGGGCAAACTGGGCCGGTACACCTTAAACCGGATGGGAGCGGTCGAAGATGACTAAAGCGGTGTCGATTCAAACGTTAAAGGCCCAATTTCAACAAGTGACGGATGAAAACGACCCGCTGTTCGACCAATTTGCGGCTGATCCTCGAAAAGGGGTTCAGGCGTTGATTCAAAAGACCCAGCACCACCTTGCTCAAATTGCTAATGAAAAGCGCGCGTTTCAAGAGCGCTTTTTTTATGAAAACGAAGCACGGCAACGTGGCGCGCAGTGGATTGCTGGTATTGATGAAGTGGGTCGTGGACCGTTAGCTGGTCCAGTAGTCAGCTGTGCAATTGTCTTGCCTGCTGACTTTGACGTATACGAGGTCAACGATTCCAAGCAGTTGACAGACCACCAACGCGAACAGCTTTATCCGCAGATTTTAAGTCAGGCGGTAAGTGTCGGTATTGGCGTTGCCGATAATCGCCAAATCGACCAGCTCAACATCTATCAAGCAACTCGGGTTGCGATGCTTTCGGCCGTCAATCAATTAACGATTAAGCCCGATCAATTACTGATCGATGCCATGCAGATCGATTCTGACATTCCTCAGTTAAAGCTAATTCACGGTGATGCGAAGAGTGTCAGTATCGGTGCCGCCAGCATCGTTGCTAAGATTTTTCGGGATCATCTGATGCAAAGTTATGACCGGTTATATCCCGGCTATGACTTTGCGCACAACGCCGGCTACGGCACGAAAGCACACTTGGCTGGTTTAGCTGACCAAGGCCCATCCGCCATTCACCGAAAAACATTTTCACCAGTCACGAGCTATTTGTAAGTTGATCGCGTAGTTAGGGAAAAATCCTAACGAAAAGGCGTGATCAACGTGAATTTACGACGACTCTTACTACGACTTCGATTAGCGGATGGGATTGGCATCCGTGGCGAAAATCGCATTTATAACTGGCTTCAAGCGCACCCCAATCGGGCCAAACACCTCTTGCCCAATCAGCTCGCCACCATTGCAGAACTGACGGACCGGCACCGGGTGCGGTTTTGTGCGCACTTTGTGAGTCAACAGTTGAGTGAACGGGTGCAGCAACACGTTGCTCAGCTGTCATTTATCACCATTTTAGATCAGGCTTATCCAGCACAATTGCGAGAGGGGTACCTCCCGCCAATTGTGCTGTTTTATCAGGGCGATATTTCACTATTACGGGCGGATCGGTTATTAGCGTGATTAGGGCGCGTGATGGTAATGGGTACGCACAACGGGCACTAGAACAACTGATTCCACCGCTGATCAGTGAACAGGTCATTGTGGTCTCGGGTTTAGCGCGGGGCGTTGATTCATTAGGGCACCGAGTCACGTTAAAATCTGGTGGCCGTTCAATTGGCGTCATTGGCACTGGGCTAGATCAGGTTTACCCCGGTGAGAATCGGCGGCTACAGACCTACATGGCTGAACATGAGCTGGTCATTAGCGAGTACGGACTAGGCGCTGTAGGCAAACCGCACCACTTCGTTGAACGGAATCGAATCATCGCTGGGTTAGTGCAAGCGTTACTGGTTGTTCAGGCCAAATCGAGAAGCGGCAGTCTGATCACCGCCAATTTGGCTCTGCAAAATAACCGAAATGTTTTAGCGTTACCAGGCCGGGTAGATGACCCACTCTCTGTCGGCTGCAACGAATTAATTCTGGCCGGCGCAAAGCCCGTGTTAACGGCGATTCATGTGCTTGAAGAATTACCAGAATTAGCGGTGAAAACGGGTAAGCCAATTTAAAAACGACACCGGAACGAGATATTATATAGTAGTTTTTTGTTCGTTTTTTTGTTGACAATCCAATTTTTATGAAATATGATGTGAAAGATTTCATTGTTCCGTTTCACGTCTACATGAATAAGCGGTTTAAAGGAGTAATTGGATGGCAACATCAACGAAGAAAGCGACTAAAAAACGCAAACCACAAAAAAACTGGTGATCGTGGAATCACCAGCTAAAGCAAAAACCATTGAAAAGTACCTAGGACGCACCTACAAAGTCATGGCGAGCCTGGGCCATGTCCGTGACTTACCAAAGAGTAAGATGGGCATTGATTTTGAAAATAATTATGAACCACACTACATTTCCATCCGTGGGAAGGGTGATGTGATCAAAGACCTGCGTTCTGAGGCCAAAAAAGCCAAGAAAGTGTACCTCGCAGCCGATCCGGACCGTGAAGGTGAATCAATCGCTTGGCATTTGTCACACTTATTAAACCTTGACCCAACGGATAAGAACCGGGTCGTCTTTAACGAAATCACTAAGGATGCGGTTAAGGATGCCTTCAAGCAACCCCGCAGCATTGATATGGATCTCGTGGACGCCCAACAAGCCCGGCGGATTTTGGATCGATTAGTAGGTTACTCAATCTCACCATTGTTGTGGAAAAAGGTTAAAAAAGGTTTGAGTGCCGGGCGGGTGCAATCAATCGCCTTGAAGTTGATCATTGACCGTGAAAACGAAATTAAAAGTTTCGTGCCAGAAGAATACTGGACGATCGACTCTGAATTTAAACACCAACGCTCGAAGTTTGCGGCTAGTTTCTACGGCTTAAACGGTAAGAAACACGCCCTGCCTAACAATGATGAAGTTCAAAAGATTCTTGGTGAACTTGATCGTGATGGCGATTTTGACGTGACGAAGGTCACTAAGAAAGAACGTCGGCGCTCACCACAACCACCATTTACAACGAGTGCCATGCAACAAGAGGCTAACCGGAAGTTGAATTTCCGGACTCGGAAAACCATGATGGCTGCCCAACAGTTATACGAAGGGATCAACATCGGTAAGGAAGGTAGCCAAGGGCTCATTACCTATATGCGGACCGACTCGACCCGGATCTCAACGATTGCCAAGCACGAAGCTTCCCAATTTATTCACGAAAAATACGGTGAAGAATACGCCGCAACAAAGCCTATCAAGGGTAAGTTGCCAGAAGGCGCGCAAGATGCCCATGAAGCTATTCGGCCAACCTCCGTTTACCGGACACCAGCTGATTTAAAGGAATATCTGACCAATGATCAGTTTAAGCTCTATCAGTTGGTTTGGAACCGCTTTATGGCTAGTCAGATGACATCCGCCGTAATGGATACCATGGCGGTCACCATCGAACAAAACGGCGTCACGTTCAAAGCTAACGGTTCCAAGTTGAAGTTTGACGGGTTCTTGAAGCTCTACAAGGATGGTAAGGAAAAGGATAACCTGTTACCTGACATCCAAGAAGGCGACCAGTTGAAACTCAACAAAACTGATCCGGCCCAACACTTTACGCAGCCACCGGCACGTTACAGTGAAGCCAACTTGATCAAAGCACTGGAAGAAAACGGTGTGGGCCGGCCATCAACCTATGCGCCAACTCTTGATACGATTCAACGGCGCTACTACGTTAAGTTAGTCGGTCGGCGATTTGAACCGACTGAACTGGGTGATATCGTTAACCAAATCATTCAAGATTACTTCCCAGACATCGTGAACGTTGGTTTTACGGCGGGTTTGGAAAAGGAATTAGATGGTATCGAAGAAGGTCAGCAAGATTGGGTCAAAGTCATCGATGACTTCTACCAACCATTCTCTAAAGAAGTGACCCACGCCCAAGACACGATCGAAAAGATTCAGATTCGTGATGAACCTGCAGGCTTTGACTGTGATATCTGTGGGGCACCGATGGTGATCAAGATGGGCCGTTACGGCAAGTTCTACGCTTGTTCGCGGTTCCCAGATTGCCGGAACACGAAACCAATCGTTAAAGAAATTGGCGTCGTATGTCCGAAGTGTAAGCAGGGACAAGTGATTGAACGCAAATCCAAAAAGAACCGGATTTTCTACGGTTGCTCACGCTACCCAGACTGTGACTTTGTCTCATGGGATAAGCCAGTCGGCCGTGATTGTCCAAAGGATGGGCACTACTTGGTTGAAAAGAAAATCAAGGGTGGTGTTCAAGTCGTTTGTCCAAACGGGGACTACGACGAACCCGTTCAAAAATAATTAAAGAAGAGTTTAAGTTTGACCAATTTTGACCTTTAGGGATTGAAGTTGGTCTTAAACTCTGTTAAATTACTTTCATGGAGGCGAGGTAGATGCCAGATTCAGTTGCGTTATTCATGACTTATCTGGAAAGTGAACGTCAGTATTCACCCGAAACGGTGACGGCATATCGAGAAGATTTGAAACAGTTTCAACAGTTTTTAACTGAAACTGGCGATCAAACCGACCTGCTGGCCGTGACGAAACTTGACGTTCAGGTTTACTTAAGCCACCTCTATGACACGCATAAAGCACGAACCACGATTGCGCGCAAGATTTCGAGTTTACGCACCTTCTATGAGTTTCAGATGCGAGAAGGTAACGTCACTCAAAATCCCTTTGCGTACGTCACGTTAAAGAAGCGGCCCAGTCCGTTGCCACGTTTCTTTTATGAAAAGGAAATGACGGCGTTGTTTGACGCCGCCGCTGCCAACGCTGACCCACAGTTAGCGTTACGTGATTCGGCAATTTTAGAGGTGCTCTATGCGACCGGGATGCGGGTTAGTGAGTGCTGTGGGCTTCAGCTGGAAGATGTGGATTACAGCGGTCAACTGATGCTGGTACATGGTAAGGGCAATAAGGAGCGTTACGTTCCCTTTGGCCACTATGCCAAGGATGCGCTCCAGCGGTATTTGATTGACGGTCGAGCGCCGCTAATGGCCAAATACCAAAAGACGCATAATACGGTGTTTGTGAACCACTATGGTGATCCCATCACCCCAACCGGCGTGGAATATGTGCTCAATCAAGTGATCGATCGAAGCCACCTCACAGGTGACATTCATCCGCACATGTTGCGACACACGTTTGCGACCCACTTGTTAAATCACGGGGCTGACCTACGAACCGTTCAGGAATTACTGGGCCACAGTAGTTTATCAACCACCCAGATTTACACCCACGTTACCAAGTCCCAGCTTCAACGAGATTACCGGCGCTTTTTTCCACGCGCCACACACGATTAAATGACTATCAGAAAGTAGGGGGTTATACCATGCCAGTTAAATTTGAAGCAACCACCATCGTCGCGGTCCGGCACAACGGCCAAAACGCCATGGCGGGCGATGGCCAAGTCACTATGGGTGAAAAGGTCATTATGAAGGGCACTGCCCACAAAGTTCGTCGAATCTATAACGACCAAGTTGTCGTTGGGTTCGCCGGTAGTGTGGCAGATGCCTTTAACCTAGAAGAAAAATTCGAAACGCGCTTGAGTGAATTTAGTGGCAACCTGGAACGCGCCGCGGTTGAATTAGCTCAGGACTGGCGTTCAGATCAAAACCTCCAGAAACTTGAAGCGTTATTGATCGTAATGAACGAAAAAGACATGTTGCTGGTCTCTGGTTCCGGTGAAGTCATCGCACCCGATGACGATATCTTAGCCATCGGTTCTGGTGGTAACTTTGCCCTAGCGGCAGCCACGGCGATGCACCACCACGCACCAGACATGACGGCCAAAGAAATTGCTGAAAATGCCATCGACATTGCCGGCAGTATTGATATCTTTACCAACCACAACATCATTTCTGAGGCCTTTTAACGACCTTAGACAACCACTAAAAAATCTAAACACACAGAAAGTAGGGATCTGATTGGACCCAATTACAAAAACACCACGCGAAATTGTGAGTTTGCTTGACCAGTACGTTATCGGTCAAGGGGCTGCCAAGAAGTCGATCTCGATCGCCTTACGGAACCGTTACCGACGGATGCAGTTATCACAGGATATGCAAGACGAAATTACGCC
This sequence comes from Secundilactobacillus similis DSM 23365 = JCM 2765, assembly GCF_001311075.1. Lineage (GTDB taxonomy): Bacteria > Bacillota > Bacilli > Lactobacillales > Lactobacillaceae > Secundilactobacillus > Secundilactobacillus similis. Next base: position 1,412 of record NZ_BBAD01000024.1, on the reverse strand, counting down.
TAAGAACATGCTGATGATCGGACCGACCGGGGTTGGGAAAACTGAACTTGCTCGGCGGTTAGCTAAGATCGTTAAGGCACCATTTGTTAAAGTTGAAGCCACGAAGTTTACCGAAGTTGGGTACGTTGGCGGCGACGTTGAATCAATGGTTCGGAGCCTAGTTGACGTTTCCATCAAGATGGAAAAAGACGCGCAGTTTGAAACGGTGCGGGCTGAAGCCGCTAAACGGGCCAACAACCGGTTAGTGAAGTTGTTGGTACCAGGCAAGCAACCTAAGCAAAACCAACAAGCTGACTTCTCGAACCTGATGAACATGTTTTCTGAGATGCAACAGGGTAAGATGCCGGCTGCAGCGCAACAACCAACTGAAGAAGTCACGGATGAAATCAAGAATGAACGGATGTCAGTTTCTGATCAATTGGCTAAGGGGTTATTAGAAAACCACGAAGTTGAAATCGAAATGGACGATCCTCAACAAGCCACGGTGGGTAACAACCCAATGATGAACCAAATGGGCATCGACTTGAGCGATACGCTCGGTCAAATGATGCCTAAGAAGCGGGTCAAGCGTAACATGCCTGTGTCAGAAGCGCGTGAGATCTTGATTCAAGAAGAATCCGAGAAATTGGTTAACGATGGTGACATCAACCACGATGCCATCCAACGGGCGCAAGATACTGGGATTATCTTCATTGACGAAATTGATAAGATCACGTCTAAATCAAAGCAAAACAGCGGCGAAGTTTCCCGTGAAGGGGTTCAACGTGATATCTTACCAATCGTTGAAGGCACCCAGGTTCAAACCAAGTACGGTCCAATTAACACGGACCACATCTTGTTTATCGCAGCCGGCGCCTTTGCCGAAAGTAAGCCAAGTGATTTGATTGCCGAACTTCAAGGCCGGTTCCCAATCCGGGTCGAACTGGATGAACTCAGCCAAGAAGATTTCGTTAAGATCCTAACGGAACCTAACAACGCCTTGATCAAGCAATATATCGCTTTGATTGGCACCGATAACGTGAAGGTCACCTTCACCATCGAAGCCATCAACCGCATTGCTGAATTGGCCTACCAACTCAACCACGAAAACCAAAACATCGGTGCTCGTCGGTTGCACACCGTCCTTGAAAAATTGCTGGAAGACCTATTGTTTGAAGGGCCTGACATGCAAATGGGCGACATCACCATTACCGAAAACTATGTGAACGACAAGATCGGCAACATTGTTAAGAACAAGGATCTGTCACGGTATATTCTTTAATATGTACTGCAAAAAGAGGCTGAAACGTTCAGTCTCTTTTTTTGTGTTTTGCTGTCGTTTGTGTCCAGCGTAAGTGTTGGGTGGATTTTGGGTGAAGGCTGTTTGTCGTCGCTTCGCTCGCCAAAGCCGCACGAAAACCGGCGCTCTCGGG